>CAYLRS010000249.1:0-3275 GCA_964385895.1 uncultured Dehalococcoidales bacterium | reverse complement strand
AGGAACCCACCACGTGGATCGTAAGCGCGGCAAAATTCGTTTACCTGAGGGTTATCGATATTCAGGATCATATTATGACCCTTAAAGACCTCGAGTACATGTTCCTCGTCCAGGACAACCTTCTTCCAATGGGAAAGGGGGAAATCCAATGGATAGATTAAATCTTCAAGGCTTCCTTTGCGAAGAGCCTTTTCTATCTCGTCAATGTCAACCGCGCCTTCGATGTCAAAAGGTCCGTAAGCTGTCCTTACAAGGTCTTTCAGATATGCGCCGCATCCAAGCAGGTTCCCGAGGTCATGGGCCAGAGAGCGGACGTATGTGCCTTTCCCGCAGCGTATCCTCAATTTAAGATATGGCCTGTTGAATTCCAGGATTTCCAGCGAATCAATTATTACTTTGCGCGGACTGGCACTTACCGGCTTCCCCTCCCTTGCCAGGTCGTAGTAATGCCTGCCGTTTTTCTTCAGGGCACTGAAAGCCGGAGGCATCTGCTCAAAAGTGCCGGAAAAATTTCGAAGCGTGCTTTGTATATCCGGGAGCGAGATGCTGCCCGGGTCTCCACGGCCTGTGATGTGGCCTTCGCTGTCGTATGTGTCTGTACTGGTGCCTAGTTCGATGCCGGCTACATATTCCTTGGTATCCATCATTATATATTCGACAACCCTGGTCGCCTGCCCGAGACAGACGGGCAGGACGCCGCTGGCAGCGGGATCGAGCGTACCGGCATGGCCAGCGCGTTTTTCTCCAGTCAGCCTGCGCAACCTGGCGACTACACTGAACGACGTGCAGCCACGGGATTTATTTATGTTGAGTATGCCGTTTATGCCCACCGGGATCTTCCGTTTTATCGAATGCAGCCACCCTGTCTATCAGATTGATCAAATTGACTCCACGTTCGATGGAATCGTCAAAGTGAAAGCTAAGCTCCGGCGTGACCCTCAGGTTCAGGCGATGCGCCAGCTCGCGGCGCAGGTAACCCGATGCTGAAGCAAAACCTTTGAGGACTTCCTCCTTGCTGGCGTTGTCTGCCAGGGCGCTTATAAAAATCTTGGCGTTCCGCATATCGCCGGTTGTTGAAACCCTGGTAACGCTGATCATACCGCTGAGGCGCGGATCGTTTACATTCTTGCGCAGTAGGCCACTGATCTCGTTCTGAATCAACTGGTTAAGCCGCTCAGTACGCCTAGTCATGATTTTCTCCGTATTAAATCAGGGTGATTGAATAAAGCTGCCTGTGTTTTCAGCGGGTTCAGGCAGTTTCTTCTATGCGGAAGAATTGAAGCATATCTCCAACCTGGAAATCACTGAAGTTCTCTAATCTGACACCGCATTCCATCCCTGCCTGCACCTCCTTGACATCATCTTTAAAACGCTTCAGTCCGATAACGCGAGATTCCGCAACGGTTTTGTTGGCGCGTAAAATGTGCACCTTGGAATCGCGTGTCGCCCTACCGTCCTTTATCAAAGAACCCGCGATCTTACCTTTCTTCCCGGCTTCAAAAATCGCTTTGACCTCGGCCTGGCCGATGACCACCTCCACCAATTCTGGTTCAAGCAGGCCTTGAAGTGCTTTCTCAACATCCTCGATCAATTTATATATTACGTTGTACTGGCGGATGCTTATATTCTCCTGCTCTGCCAGCCGACTGGCGCCGGGTTCCGGCCTGCTGTTGAACCCGATGACCACCGCTTTGGATGCCATCGCCAGCAGGATATCGCTCTCGGTGATGCTGCCGGTACCAGTATGGATCACCTTCACCCTCATCTTTTCGTCGCTAAGTCGCTCCAGCGAGTCCCTGATGGGCTCTATGCTTCCGTGCACATCTGTTTTCAAGATTATATTGAGCTCTTTAATAGCACCCGTACTTGCCTGCGCTGAAACTGAGGTCAGGCTTAAACCTTTGGCGGAAGAAGTTGCCTGACCTTCTTCCCTGTTCTTCTCCATGAGAGACCTCACTTCCTTTTCGTCAGCAACTACCTGGAAAGTCTCTCCGGCGGCAGGCACGGCGTTCATGCCGAGTATTTCCACCGGGGTCGCAGGCTCTGCTTTCTTGATATTTTTGCCCGCATCATTGAACATGGCCTTCACCTTGCCAGAGGTGTTGCCTATGACAACAGTGTCGCTTACTTTCAGGACACCCTTCTGCACAAGCAGCGTGGCAATGGGACCCCGGTTCTTATCGAGCTTAGCCTCGATAACCACGCCTTCTGCCGGGCAATCCCATTCTGCCTTAAGCTCCAAAATATCTGCAACCAGCAGGAGGTTCTCGAGGAGGTCGTCTATTCCCTGTTTTTTCTTGGCTGATACGGGCACGCAGACGACGTCTCCGCCCCATCCTTCCACCAGGACAGCCCGGTCAGCAAGCTGCTGCTTCACCCTGTCAGGATTGGCATCAGGCTTATCCATTTTGTTGATCGCCACCATGATACTCACACCGGCAGCACGCGCGTGATCAAGCGCTTCCACTGTCTGTGGCATTACACCGTCATCCGCGGCTACAACAAGGACAGCTATGTCGGTGGCACGGGCTCCGCGGGCCCTCATGGCAGTAAATGCCTCGTGGCCCGGCGTGTCAAGGAAGGTGATTTTCCGGCTTTTCTTCTCGACCTGATATGCACCGATATGCTGGGTTATAGCACCGGCTTCTCCAGCTACCACATTGCTTTGCCTTATAGCGTCGAGGAGGCTTGTTTTACCGTGGTCGACATGACCCATGATGGTAATTACCGGCGGACGCGGGTGTAATTTGCCCGCCTTTGCGGCAACCGCCTGCTTGGCTTTAGCAGGAGCGTGCAGCTTCTTTGCTGAAAAACCGAAATCGGAGGCTATTTTAACTGCCATATCGTATTCCAGCGCCTGGTTAATATTCGCCATGACACCGTTCCGCATGAGCTGCTTGATGATCTCTACAGGGCTCACGCCTACCAGGTCAGCCAGCTGTTTAACAGTCAGTACGGGTGGAAGGCCAATTTGAGGCAGCGACTGCTGTGAAGCCGCCGCTTTCTGGCCGTTATCACCCTGGCTACCAGTTTTTTCCTGGTTGTTCTTCATCATTTTTTCCTTACTTTGGCAAGCCCCTGCTATATTCAAGCAATAGCTGCCGGTTTGCTGCCGACATTTTTGTGCGCAACCCGAATTCTATGCGGCTGCCCTTGAGCCCGGTTTCCCAGCAATTGCGAAAAGAGCACAAATAAACACCCCTGCCAGTTTTTTCCCCTCCGGGGTCTATTTCAACGACGTCTGACGAGCAGACGAGACGTACCAATTCTCTTTT
>CAYLRS010000248.1:0-3286 GCA_964385895.1 uncultured Dehalococcoidales bacterium | reverse complement strand
AAAGGTACTGGTCCATCCGGCCGAAGGATACCGCCGAATTGATGCCTTCGAGACAGACCGCCATATGAGTCAGCCATAGCGACTGTAACGCCTCGTGGAAAGTCCGCGACGGGTTGAGCGGCACCTGCCTGCAGATGCGCGCCGTCTCCAGCAGTTCAGCGCGCCTTTCAGCGGATGGCTCTCCTGTTGCCAGCCTATCCGCCTCGTCGGCCACGCGCCCGGCGTAATCCGCCAGTCCCTCACAGACTATTTTCATGCCCCGGTAAAGGTCTCCTTCCTTGCCCTCTATCAAATCAAGATATCCTTCGATGCCGAGCTTCAGCATCTTTTCGTAGTCGGGCAGGAAATGGCCTATGCCGCCAGCCTCGTTTACCAGGTAGTAGGTGGCATTAAGCTGCTCGCCTGCATAGCGCAGGAAGCCACCCAGGTCGGGGTAGAACGCTTTGAACGGCATATTGCGGAAAAGCCAGTAGGGGATAACTCCGAACAGCATCTTCAGGCGGTCGCGCCACGGCATTTTAAGCGGCGTGGTCTTCCTCTTATCTATCCCGGGTATATCGATACCCATGAATACACCGCTAAGCTCGGGCTGCATGAGCGCCGACTTGCGGTAACTGCCCATGTTGCCGGCTATAAGCTCATCGGGATAAATACGTACCGGCTTTTGCTGCAAGATGTAGCGGGTTGCCTTCGCCTTGCGGATGATCACCGGCTCCGAAGGGTCATCGTGGCGCTTGAAATAATCGGTTACCAGGTAGGCCCGTTCCGGGCACAGATGCACCGGCGCGCTCAGCAATTCCGCTTTAATGCGCTGGAAGCGTGCTGATACCGCACTCCCATCTGCCGTCACAAGCATAGTACTCACCACCATTAACCTCTTTACTAATTACTGATCACTAATTTCATACGCCGAGTCTGAAGGGCGGGTATTTATCTGTCGTGAGGATCAATGAATAGGCTAATACCCTCAAGGCCCACCTCGATACACCAACCATGAAATCAAAAAGGCCCCTTGGATAGATGCCGGTGAAGAGGATGGCGAACCACGCGATAATCAGGACAACGCACGCAGCCAATCCAAGGAAAGCCAGCACAATAAAATGCGGAATGGCAAGGAACCATTTCACCAGCGGCAGCCAGCGGTTCAGTTCAGTGGTAGCATCGGGATAGGGCATTTCCACATGCACCGACTGATCCTCATCGGTCGCGGGATAGACATCCGTCATCAGATAGAAATATACCCTGACCCTCAAGGCAAATTTAGCCAGGTTCAGGTTCCAGTCATACCACCACCTGGGATATTTTTTGCGGAACAGTATCATCAGCACCAGGGGCAGCACGGTGATACCCATTCCTGCTACCCAGGCGTTGTTATTTGTATTAGCATTATAATTGAAGCCAAGTCCCATGAGCAGGATAATAATAATAAGGATAGGGATCCCCACAAATATACGGAAAAAGGTGGTAAGCCTGTTCAGCTTCCTGTCGGGATAATCGATCGCCAGGTCAACCGGATAACCGTCTGCCATGTCTTTGCCTCCTTAAATTTATTTTGCCTGTATTTTACGATACCCTGGTGCTTCCCTTAAGTCCAATGCTCGGTTTCCCGTCCGGACTGGCAGTCCCTACATACGCCTGCTGACTGCCCAGGAGCGCCTTCTTCTCCTCGGTCAACTTCGCCATAACACTTACCTCCTTGGGTATTTGAGCGCATTATAATTTAATCCAACAAACATATACAAACACTTTTATGTGTATCTTATGAGCTACCGCTTTGACTCATATGCCGTGTGTAAATATAATTCCATTATATAACTATTACCATAATTTATATTCTAACAATCATTTGATCTCTATTTAATAATGTCGGGTATCTCACGCAGGGATTTCCTCCGCGGTGCCGTAATCGGCCTGGGCGCGCTTGTCGCCGCCCGGTTCCTCAGCGTGTGTGCTCCGCCGCAAGCCGCTGTGAAGACGCCTGCACCTACACCACCACCTGCTTCCACCACACCTCAGAAAACCGAGTCTGAACCGGCAGCCACCTCATACCCCGATCTCATCGTAGTCAGGGGCAGCGAACCCGAGGCCATGGTGCGCAAGGCGGTAGAGCTTCTGGGCGGCATGGGACGTTTCGTCAAGAAAGGCGATAATGTCATTATCAAACCCAACATCGGCCCTTCCGTCCGCGCTTACGAATACGCGGCCACCACCAACCCCTGGGTAATTGCGGCGGTGGCCAGGCTGTGCCTCGAAGCCGGCGCCGGCAGGGTGCGGGTGATGGACAAGCCCTTCGGGGGAACCCCTGAAGACAGCTATGCACGCAGCGGCATCAAGGAACAGGTCGAAGGAGCCGGAGGAGAGATGGAGATCATGTCCCGCTTCAAGTTCGTTTCTACTGATATCCCACAGGGCAAAGACATTAAGAAATGGGACATCTACGAGGATATTTTGAAGGCCGACGTGCTGATAAATGTCCCCATCGCCAAGCAGCACGGTGCCACACACCTGACGCTGGGACTGAAGAACCTCATGGGTACCATTAATAACGCCCAGCTTTTCCACATCAACCTGCACCAGCGCATAGCCGACCTTGCCTCACGGGTCAGGCCGGCCCTGACCATTATCGATGCCGTCCGCATACTGGTGGCCAACGGCCCCACCGGCGGCAATCTCAAAGATGTGCGCAAGCTGGATACTATCATAGCGAGCGCCGATATCGTGGCAGCGGATAGCTATGCCACAACCCTCTTCGGCATGAAACCCGAAGATGTGCCATATATCATCAACGCCGCAAACATGGGGCTGGGCAGCAGCGATCCGGGCAAGTTGAACATCAAGGAAATCACGCTTGGCAGCTAAGCAGACAAAAACGGGCGGCTGGAACACGCGGAGCTGGCTTAACCTGCGCACAACGGTGCAGATAATCGCCTTCCTTGGTTTTCTCGTACTTTTCCTTAACGCGAGCCAGCTGCTCATGCGCCTCGACCCGCTGGCAATGCTGGCCAACCTCATCGCCAGCAGGATATTTGAAGCCCTCTCGGCCATAGCAGTGATAATGGTTGCCCTGTCCCTTGTCTTCGGCCGGGCATGGTGCGGCTGGCTCTGCCCGCTGGGAACCGTGCTGGAATGGTTCTCATTCAACAGGTGGCGAAAAAGGCAGCGCCCGCTCCCGGAATGGTGGAGGTCGGTTAAATATGTACTTCTTATAGCGATTATTGCGGCGGCGGTCTTCTCCAACCTGACGCTGATGGTCTTCGACCCGCTGACCATCATGGTGCGCACCTTC
>CAYLRS010000247.1:0-3324 GCA_964385895.1 uncultured Dehalococcoidales bacterium | reverse complement strand
AAATACTGGATAATAACGGAGCCATTGACTCAACTTATATAGTATGTTGCGAGCGTTAGCGAAGCAATCCCCTGATCGAAGATACCTGTGTAATGCCAGAAGATCGCCACGGCACTTCGTTACTCGCGATGACATAGTTTAGCCAGGGACTCGTATCTTAATTTGATTTTAACCTTTCTATAGCCTAAAATTTAGCTTGACAAATTTATTAACCCTCAACACGTTGCCCTCCGGTCGCTACTGACGGAGGGCTTAAATGTGAATACCTTATCATCCCGGAGGCAATGATGGCACTGAAAAATTTCGAGCAATTCAAAGGGTCGAGCGACTACGTTATTTCGGAACCGTTGAAAAACGCGGTCAACGTATCCATAGTCCTGCAGAGGCCGCTGCTTGTCAGGGGCGAGCCGGGCACCGGCAAGACATTGCTGGCACACAGTATCGCGTCCGCGCTGGATAAGAAATTGATCCCCTGGAACATCAAGTCCACCACCAAGGCGGCTGAAGGCCTGTATGTTTACGATACGGTGCAGAGGCTCAACGACAGCCGCTTCGCCGACAAAGACGTTTCCGATATCAAGTTATACATCAAGCTGGGCAAGCTGGGACAGGCTTTCACAGCGCCGGAGCAGGTCGTGCTCTTGATCGATGAAGTTGATAAAGCAGACCTGGAATTTCCTAACGACCTCCTTAATGAGCTTGATGAAATGACCTTTTACATCCCGGAGACCAATGAGACAATCAGCGCTATACACCGGCCTGTGGTCATCATCACCAGCAACAACGAGAAAGAGTTGCCCGACGCCTTTTTACGCCGCTGCATCTTCCACTACATCGAGTTCCCCGATCCCCAGCTTATGGAGGAGATCGTCAAGGTGCACTTCCCCAATATCAAAAGCTCCCTGCTTAAAGAATCTCTGGAGTCTTTTTACAGCCTGCGCAAGATCGACGAGCTGCGCAAGAAACCTTCCACCAGCGAGCTCATCGACTGGATACAGGCGCTGATGGCAAGCGGGCTTGACGCCAAGATAAAAGACGGCGATATACCCTTCCTCGGCACCCTCATCAAAAAAGAAACCGATTTCGACCATTACGTCAGCCATTACATTAGAAAGAAAACGGATAACCGCGGCTACAAGACCTACAGCAACTAGGCTATTTTTGTTCCGGTACAAATATATGTTCACACCTTTTTTCTATAAGCTGAAAGAGAAGAAGGTACCCACTTCCATCACGGAGTGGATGATCCTCATGGAGGCGCTCGACAGGGACTGCATCCACAATCTTGACGAGTTCTATTACCTGGCACGCGCCATCCTGGTCAAAAGCGAAACCCACTTCGACCAGTACGATGTTGCCTTCCAGGAGTATTTCAAAGGTATCGCCTCGTCGCCTGAACTGACCGAAGAGCTGATCCAATGGCTGCTTGACCCTAAAAACAGGCCCGAGCTTTCACCCGAGGAGCTGGCCCGTCTCCAGAAGATGGACCTCGAGGAGCTTCTCCGTGAATTCGAAAAGCGGCTGAAGGAACAGAAGGAACGGCATGATGGCGGCGATTACTGGATAGGCACCGGGGGCACCTCTCCCTTCGGACACTCGGGCAATAATCCGCAGGGCATACTGGTCGGAGGACCCGGCGGCATGCGCAGCGCGGTGCGCATTGCAGAATTGAGGCAGTTCCGCAACTACCGCAGCGATGTGACGCTGGATGTAAGGCAGATCAAAGTAGCCCTGAAACAGTTGAGGCAGTTGAACCGTATCGGGCCCGAGGATGAGCTCGACCTTGATAAGACTATAGATGCAACCTGCAAAAATGCCGGCGAGCTGGAATTCATGTGGAAGCGCCCCAGGAAGAACACGGTCAAGTTATTGCTCTTAATGGATGCGGGTGGTTCCATGGAGCCTTTTGCCGACCTCTGCAGCCAGCTCTTCTCTGCGGCCAATACCCTGGGTCACTTCAAGTCCTTCAAATACTACTATTTCCACAATTGCCCCTATGATGTGCTCTACTCGGACATTCAGCAGCGCAAGGGCGAATCGATAGAGCGCATCCTGAAATTGCTGGAGCCCGACCACAAGGTCATCTTTGTCGGCGATGCCTGCATGGCGCAGTCGGAGCTGATCGACCGTTTTGGAGATATCTACTACCACGGTTACCAGAAGCATTCAGGAATCGACAGGCTGAAGCAATTCAAGCGGCATTTCACTCATGTTGTCTGGCTCAACCCCGAGCACTCGGTGCTGCGCACCTATCCCACGGTGCAAATGATCCGCAAGCTTTTCCCCATGTACGACCTGACCCTGGACGGACTGCACGAGGCAGTTAAAAAGCTGACCACCAGGTTATAACAGGTCTTCCACCAACCTTTAAGCGGTAGAGCAGGGGACTCATAAGCCCCTGGGCGCTGGTTCAATCCCAGCCGCTGCCACCACTCCTCTTCTACCATCGCCACCCAACCGTGTCATTGCGAGGCACGAAGTAACGCCACAAGAATTAAGCCCTATAACAATTGGTTATGTTCTCAGGAGTAAACTTACACAAAGCATGGGCAGGAAAAGAGTATCTGTTAACGCGTGACCGATTATGCACTTGAGCTATAAAATCTTACCGTTGAGCAAACATCCGCATGTTTATCCCGACATGCGTATGATTATTCAATACCATATTTCCAGGTGCAAAGGTTGAGCTTCTCACACTTATTAAAAACTTCCTTCAAAATCCCGTACCATTTCGCATAACTTCCGAAGGCGGCATGGTGATAGAAATCTAGGCAAAGACACTTGTGACCCCTTAGAGGCCAGATCGAATAGTTGATCTTTCGCCGCTGCTTAGCGTTAGGCAGTGGAATCTTAGGAAGCCTAAGCAATTTAGCCACCAGACCGTATGTGTCCGCGCCCGAACAGAGGATTAATTGCGGATTCATGATCTCCAACTCTGATTTCGTTAGACTCCACTGATTAACGGCACGCTCCTTTACCAGAGCAAAATTTGCTTTCCCACTTCCACAGCTTTTCGAAAGATTCGTCCAGCCGATGCTCTTCACACCTAGTGCGGCACTACGATTCAGATCCAACCCATCATAGTCTGGAAACCTATTCAGTATTCCATACGCCCACAAACCAGCCTGCTTTGCTGGCTTCGCGAATTTTTCGCCTTTGTTACCCTTTTCAAGCTCACACCGCAAGAATTCAAGAAGCTTGAAGTCAGGATTCCCTCGCTCATTCACTTCTTTGCCCAACAGTACAATCCGTGGCTTGGCTGAAAGATAGGTGGCCTCATCTACCAATCCGTGTCTTACCATTCGGTGTTCCTTTTCCCATTTA
>CAYLRS010000246.1:0-3353 GCA_964385895.1 uncultured Dehalococcoidales bacterium | reverse complement strand
GAGTTTCTTGTTCTTGATTAAGCCGCTCACGACCTGCGTGTAGTGATACACGTCAAAGCTGTAACCCATGCCCTGGTACTGGTTTTTCATGACATTGTACGCGTGCGGGGACAAAGTGATAACTTTCTTCACCCCGAGTTGTTTGAATTTTTCGATATTCTTGCCGGCAAGAGTCTGGAATAATTCCGTTTCTCCGAGTGCATGCACCTCGTTTCCGCAGCATTCCTCGTCGTTGCCCAGTATACCGAAGGAAACCCCGGCTGCTTTTAATACCTCAACAAGGCTCTTTGCCATTTTCTGGCCGTTTTCATCGAATGAACCGAGACAACCCACATAGAACAGGTATTCATCACCTTGTGAGTACTTCTTGGTGCCATTAGCCCAGGCTCCCCGTTCCGTCCTCGGTATTTTAAGCGGATTCCCATAGCTATAAACCGATTCCAGGAAACGTTTTATCCGCGCCGGTATCTTGCCCTGCTCCACCATATCGCTCCTCGCGCCTATAATCCAGTCGACGATATCGGGTGCAAATTTCATGGGGCACTGCTCGGTACAGTTCTTACAGGTGGTGCAAGTATAAAGCACCTCTGCAAGGTGTTCTGACCAGGGCAGCTCACCCTTGAGCCAGGCATAGGTCAGCCAGAGCCGCCCGCCGGTCGAGTACGTATCAAACCTGAACCTGTTGTATGAGGGGCAGTTGAAGGCAGAATAGTCCGTGGGGAACTTGCAGTATCCGCACCTGAAACACCTGTGTATCTGCGCTTGATATTTCTTCATCAGGACACCTCCCAGTTTCCGGGATTCATGATTCCATTGGGATCCAGGAGCTGCTTTATCTTTTTCATCAGGTTGAGTGTATTAGGGTCCATCCTCGCCATCATCATCTTCTGCTCATCGATATTAGGCTTCCACATAACTCCGCCGTTTTCCAGCGCGAACTCAGCAGCTTCATCAAGCGCTTTCTTAGCCCTCACCATGCTGTCCGGCTCGGCCCGGTTGAAGGTGTAGGAGAAGGAGAACATCATGCAATGGCCACCATCGATCAGGCGGGCGGACGAAGCATAGAAGAGGTTGTATTTTTCGGCCAGATCCGCGAGCTTTTTCACGAAGACGGGGTATTTTTCGATCGGGGCGATGGGTCCGCTGTATTCAAAGCCGCCTCCCTTACTGACATCAGCAAATTTAGTGGTCTCCTTGGAAGGCATCGACATCATCGGCGCCTTCATCTCTGACACGAGGCTGACAAATCCACCGTCCTTGCTCTCGAAGTATTCCCATAGTGTATTCCATGCCATCTTCTTCTTGAATTCGATTTCTTCCTCAGTATCCCCTGTAATGAACGCCAGTATGTAGAAATTGCCCTTGAAACGTAGTGGTATCGGTTGGGCGGAGACCACCACGTCTTCCATCATCTCCGTACGGCCCAGTTTGAGGATTATATCAGGTACCAGATCTGCTTTATCAGTCAGGAACAACATGACGTCCCTTAGCTTTTTACAGGGATACAGCTTTAATGCCATCCTGGTTATGATCCCAGTCGTCCCGAACCAGCCGAAGAAGAGGCTGCTCATGTCGGGCATTGGTGGACCTTTTGAGAACCAGTATTTTGAAACTGCGCATGATCCGATCTTGCATATCTCACCGGTTGGTAGCACCACTTCCAGGCCGCATACCATATCAGAGTTGAAGCCATGCTGCTGCGTCAGCCTTCCCTGCCCGTGGATGACTGCGTTGGCAACCACGGTGGCTATCGGCGGTGAGTCAGGTATGCTGTGCCGCAGATGTGGATAATGCTTCTGCAAGTAGCTTTTCAAAGCGCCATGGGTGGTGCCGCCTTCCACGATAACGTAGCTCCCCTTCTCGTTAACTTCAATGATCTTGCCCATCCTCTTCATGTCAAGCAAAATGCCACCCTTCTGGGGTATGACCAATCCCGTGAGGGAGAGCCCTCCTCCCTTTGGCACTATGGGTATCTTCTCCCTGTTGGCCAGCCTGACGATCTCCTGCACCTCCTCCACCTTCGCGGGCATCACCACATAATCCGGTTCATGCGGCGGCATCAGTCCAGGGTCACGGCCGTATAGATACCGCTCCTCCTTGCTGGTGGAAATGTAATCCTTGTCGACTATTTTAACCAGGGCTTCGTAGATATCCGCCATCTCTGCTACACCTCCACTTCCATTTTCGATAGCTTAAGGCGCTGCTCTTCGCCTATCGCCAGCCTGCAAAGGTCGATCATGTGAATCGGCTTCAATCCCCTATTAGCAACCTTATCAGCCAGCGAGTCCCAGCAGGCAGGGCAATTAAATACACAGTACTCAGCACCCGATTCAACCATGTCATCGATATTCTTCTTCTGCACATCGTCCGCCAGTGCCGGTCCTTTCGACATCCTGAATATCTCGGCGCAACAGAGGGCTTTCTGTTTATCATATTTTCTGTTCAGCCGTTCAACGCCTATCAAATTGAAGATCTCATCCACAAAATGATCAACCTGTGGTACCAGCCTGGTGGAGCAGTTCCTCTGGTATGCCACCTTCAGGTTAAGCGGTTTAACCCTGCTCTTCAGGGCATTCAGACGCTCAAATAAAAACTCGAAATAATGTACCGGTTTAAATGGCACCTCTATCCCGTAAGCCGGCGCCAGAGAGGTATATGTTCCGTAACATTCATCATGCAGGCAGATCAATTCCTTGATACCCTGCTTCTTTATGTTTTCCATGATCTGAGGGAGCCTGCTCTTGATCACGGACATCCTGGCATAGTGCAGGTAAACAGCGTTGCAGAAAAACTCCTGCCCGAAAATCACCGAGAACTCGATTTCCTCGAACAGCTTCCCATGCGCTAATGCGTTGAAATGGGGCAGGAAGCAGTAGGACAGCGCCCTTTCCTGTACCAGGCCTGTCATGAACTTTCCCACCGGTTGGCACTGGTTGATCCACATGGTGATTATGGGCCGTGGAGCCGGCAGGATTCCTTTCTCTTCCTGCCTGTCCACCAGCATGTAAAACGGATGATTGCCGTAAGGGCAATATTCCTCACAGGCATAGCAGGTTGCACAGGCATCCAGTACAAATGAATCCTCCCCGTTGATTATCTTCTGCCATTCTTTCCTGGCGTTGGTCTTATCCAGCTCTATATACTGGCATTTAGTGAGACAGGAGATAGTTTTACACCTGGTGCACTTATCTTTGTCTAACTGAAGCTGAGGCATCATGTTTCTGACCCCCTTCCCCAAATTTCATTAAATGATTTCACACAGCCAAGCTAATGTCAACGCAGGCCGTAATCTCCATTTTAATTTATATTACACCCAAATAAAAAAGCCCTGGCGCGTAGCAGAGCTGCTATTT
>CAYLRS010000245.1:0-3359 GCA_964385895.1 uncultured Dehalococcoidales bacterium | reverse complement strand
CGCCTCTGATAAAGAATTCTGACGGTTCGATTGATATCTATATACAGCGCGATTCGCCTGACTCTGCTAAGATACCCAACTGGTTGCCAGCTCCTGCCAGCGGCGGCTTTTCATTGACGCTGCGCCTGTACTGGCCGCAGAAGCAGGTGATCGACAAGTCCTGGGTACCTCCGGCAGTGCAATTGGTAGAATAGAAGATTACGTTGCCTGTGGTTTCTTCTTGCTGAAGCCGAAAATGTATATTATCTCAAGAATCGCTAAGGTGTTGACCAATAGTAAGACTACAAACCACACTGTGTGGCCGTTACGTGCAGATTTCCATAGTGCTACACCTTTCCAGGGTAGAGTCCATGCGACAATTAGAAGTACCAATAATGACATCCATACGGGAGACATTGAATTTACTAATTCCATTTTTCACCTACCCTTTTGTGTCCTGTGTCTGATGTAGAATAACACAAATATACACTAGCTGCTAACTTCCACATATATCCTGATATTGCCATCATTCGGGCTAAGGTGTAACCGTGAGTCTTGGCGGATAATTGCCGCTTAAACTCCATACAAACTTTCCATTTTCATACAGGTCAAGGTAATATCCTCTCGTGCCGGCTTCTTCTGTTGCATAGGGAGGAGAAAATATCAGCTCCTGGATAGCACTGGTTCCATCATAATTGAAAGTAATCTGTTGTACGGATTGGTCGGACCCTGCCACGTCTCTCCTTACATGCAATGTATATTGCCCCTCACTGCCCCCCGTCAGGGTAATCCCGGTAGACACAGGCTGGTCTTTTTTGGCGGTATAAACACTGTTCGCTCCAACATACCAGCCTGCAAAACTAACCGTAAGAGGTCCAAAACCCGGTTTTGGACCAACCGTCAAGCGTGGTGGGTAGGCGTTGGGCATAGTCCAAACCTGTTCACTGTCTTTTACAAGATCAACATAGTATCCCTGCGTGCCTGACTCACCAATTGCGTAAGAAGGGGCAAAAGATAACTGCTGTGTGGTTGAATTACCATCATGGATGAAACCCCATTGCGCCACTATTTCGTCATGACCAGTGGTGATAGCCCTCCAGACACGCATGATACACTGCCCCGGACTTCCGCCCTTCATATTTATCCTGGTGGTTATCGGCTGCCCTGCATTTACAGTGCTGACCTTTTCGTTGCCGGTATACCAGCCTGTAAAACCGATCGAAAAAGGCACTTGAGTATCATCTTGAAAAGTTATGACAGATTGAGATGGACGTCGTGTAGATGTAACAGGTGTGACTTTTATTGTCAAAGCAGACGTAACAGACCCGGAGTCATTTAATGCTACAAGCTTATATTCCGTCGTATCAATCGGCGAGACAACTGTGATACCGACAGGATCGACACCGCCTATACCCTGGTCCATTCCTACGTATGTGGAACCGTCAACAACCCAGCTCAATGTTGTAGACTTCCCCGCATATATGTTAGGGGGATCAGCTATAAACGAATAAATAACCGGCAGGGGTTTTTTCTCATTAGTTTTTGCAGTTGACGCGGCCGCAGCATTGATACCTCTAACTTTTTGATATATCCATACTGGTTCACCGCTATACTCAATGTCGTTAAATAAAAAGGTTATCTCGTATTTCTCCGCTGTCTCCAACGCGCTTAAATCCGAGGCAATAAACCCGCCCACCTGCGGTTCGATGACCTGCCATTTTCCCTTGAGATATTTTTCAATGACAAAAGCATGACGTTTATCATCGTTGCTCTTACCGATGGCGACATATACATCACCGGCAGGCACACCGTTTGCCCGCCACAGGGTACAAAGCAGCGTAGAATAATCCTTGCAATCCCCGTTCTTCCTGGTCAATGTCTCCGACGGCATTTGCCAGTAATCACTTATATCGAGTACATAGTCTACGTTAGCTGCGACCCAGTCCTGGATCCTCCTGAAGTCAGTCCTGACATCATTTTGATCGGCAAGAATGGTTTTTAAACTCGATTGTACACTTGCGTCACCCGGTGTGATGAGCTGCCTGGGATCAAATGATATGGCCGCATACTCACTTGTGGGCGCAACCCTCGGGGCGCAACTCAACAATATGAGTGAAATGATCAAGAATGTAATGGCTTCAATGAATTTCTTTAGATCCATATCCTCAATTCTATCCCATAAGCAAAGGTTTATAAACTGACTTTATTTTAAAAGTCGAATTATAAAGATCGAACTGGAACTCAAAACAGGTAGATCGTATGTTACCCTGTCAATCCTGACTTTAATCTATATACGTTGAACTTGTAGTTATACCGTTATATAATCTGAGCTATTATTCGGAGGTGTAGGATATGTCGGAAACTGTAATGCTTACGCAAGATAAAGAGATAGCCAAATTATTCCTCAATCGGCCGGCTTTTTTCAATGCTTTCGATTTTGACACGATTGAGCGTTTCGCAAGCCTGCTTATTACCCTTGCGGTGGATAACACTGTAAGAGGCATCGTGATTTCCGGGGAAGGCAAGGCTTTTTGTGCCGGCGGTGATTTAAGATGGATGTATGAGTCTCCACTCGGACCCGCTGCCGCCATTCATGGATTAGCGGCAACCTTCCACCAGGCAATCCTTGAAATTCGACGTATGCGAAAGCCAGTCATAGCCGCTGTCAACGGCATCGCGGCCGGCGGTGGCTTCTCCCTGGCGTTGGCCTGTGATTTCAGGGTGATGGCCCGGTCTGCTGTTCTCAGGCAAGCGTATACCTCAAACGGACTTTGTTTAGATGGCGGAGGTACGTTCACACTCCCGAGGCTGGTTGGCCTTGCCCGTGCTCTGGAAATCGTTGCGTTTGACGCTCCAATTTCCTCTGAGAAGGCTTTGAACTGGGGGTTGGTGACAAAGGTTGTAGAGGATGGACAGGCACTGGATGAAGCAGTCAACATGGCTCACGAATTGGCCAGAGGCTCGCTCAATTCGTTTGGATGGGCAAAACAACTTCTCACAGATTCATTCAATAATGCCTTTGAATCACAAATCGAGCAGGAGCGTTCAGGAATTTGCAGTTGTGCAGATAATCCAGACGGCAAAGAAGGGTTAAAGGCGTTTAAAGAAAAACGTAAACCGGTTTTTATGACTCAGTGAGCTTTCCAATAATTTGTTGGTTTAACTGGAAAGGGAGGAAGGATAAATATGGAAAACAAGCAGCTGGTTCAAATTTCACAGCGGTTTCTTGATGCATGGAATACGCAGGATGTAGACAAGGTATTAGCCTGTTACACAGATGATCTGGTATACCTGGACCCAAATACGCATAGTGAAATAAGGACTCCCCAGGCTATGCGCCGTTATCTGACCAAGCTTTTTTCTGTGTGGAAAATGCATTG
>CAYLRS010000244.1:0-3398 GCA_964385895.1 uncultured Dehalococcoidales bacterium | reverse complement strand
AAAAGATAACGGGGTAATAATTGTACGGATTTGGGACCATACCAGGTTTCCAAAGCTTGTAGACTTGATAACTCATAATTACCATTTAATTGAGGAATGTAAAACAGACAAAGGTAATGAATTATTACTCGTATTTAAATAACAGTTACTTATTAGTTAACGATTTGTCTGCGTAATCAAAAAAATTTTAGCTGTTCGATTTCTAGAAGTCTGTCCGCGTAAGCTTTTTACTCTAACCTGCGAAGCCACACATGAAGTGTTGAGCAGAAATTGCGGTGACTGGTACTGGGAGCGAAACGGATGAGATATGGCTGCTACAGACAGTTCCACGCCGGTGATATCATCAGCGAATCCTGGTTTAACAAGCCCTTGCCGGTATGCCTTACATAATTTGAGCAGGTTATGGCCAGCACAAATTAATCGCCACTCATCACTCCTCTTGCCTTTGCCGTGCCGCTGGTCTTCCTCGGCATCTACAGTCTCTGCCTTCCTGTGTAATTCTGCCACCTCCGCTTCCAAACGAGCCTCTTCCTCCTTCATTCTCTTGTAACTCATGGCCTTATACTTTGAGGCATTGGCCTGTATCTTCGTGCCATGAAGAGCCACATGGCCCAGATTAACCAACCCCACCTTCTGACAAAGTTCAGTACCTGTACGAACAAGCCCGCCAGAGCCTTGAGATGATCCTTGCGAAAATCAGAGATCGTGCGAAAGTCAGGATTGTTATTGGCGGCAAGCACCCGAAAAGCAATATCCTTCTCCAGTTTCCGGGCGATCTTCCGGGATGAAGGAACACCGATGCAGTAGGCATAAAGCAAGACCTTCACCATCATCTGCGGGTGGTATGGCGGATACCCTCGCTCCTCATGAGCATAGCGCTCCGTCACCGCTGAAAAATCGAGCTGTTCCACCACGTCAGAGACAAAATAGGCCAGATGACCGCTGGGTAGCCACTCCCGCATTGATGCAGGCATCAGGAACGGCTGGTCGGGCGCGTAAGGATGGAATATCTTGCTCATTACTGACTCCTCGATTCAAAATTCCCTCATTATAGTCCTACTTCCTTCGTCATGCGATTACTCGTACAGGCTCCTCGCTATCTATTTGTTGAGTTTCAAACGAATCCTCACAAGACGATTTCTTTCTGGGTTCTGAGCACACATTCACTTGCTGAAAGGGGCTTTTACCATAATTAATACTCCGCCAGGGCTTGGCAGGCTTCGCTGGCGGAGAGCGCACAGGGAGAAACCCGTGCTTAGCCCCAATTCTAACAGAGATTAACTCACTGCTCAATTAACCTCGATTTGTCAATACCGCCGCATAGTACTTTGTGCCCATCATCTATCAGTACCTATTTCCTATAAAAAGCATAGTACTTTCCGGTTGCCAGTACTTTTAGGCTATAGGAAAAGGACTAAAACGCTATTCATTATTGATACGACGCAAGATATATTGATTACAGCCCGATAAATACAGGGCGAATAATGAAACTCCGCCAGGGCTTGGCAGGCTTCGCTGGCAGAGCGAAATACAGGGAGAAACCCCGTGCGTCGACATTTTTGGAATAGAACAGAAAAACAGAACAAGGCTTTTAACCGGCCGGATGCACTTCAAATAGGTGCTTTCAAATTAACCGGGTTATTAAAAATCACCTGCGCCGTTGTTTTTTGTTTTATTCTGCTTATTCAGAATTTTGCACTTCCTGCAGCAGTTGCGGCATCAGATAATACCCCAAATGCATCTCCCGATGAAAACAATTACATCTTGGATAGAACAATCACCTGGGCAGATGGCACAATTGAGTGTGTACAAATAGATAACGAGAAATTCATACATCTTGATGGTGTTAAGAGGAAACTGGTGGGTGTTGTATTACACTCCGGCTCCATGCCGTATGGTAGATGGGGAGAGTTCTACCTTCCTGAAAACATGGCTTTATATGACAAGGAATTGGATTACCTGCAATCAACAGGCGTTCGTGTTATCCATACCAATTTGATGTACGTGCGTTCATATGATAGATGTAAATCTATTGCAAATGAAAGAAAAGCATACATAGATTACCTTGATTTACTGTATCAGCACAAAATGCTTGTTATCCCCGAGATAAACTATAAAGGTGATGTAGGTTTCAATAACCTCGAGGTTATTAATTTCTCGTGGACGAATCGTAGCGGTCAGCCTGATTCGATAGAGCAATGGGCACTGCGGTGGGGCGAAATTGTCGGCGGGTATAGCAATGTCATTGGCGTTGTGGCAGAAGGTGAAATGGATTATTTAACTGAAACCGATCGCTACACCGCCCAAGCAGTCAAGGATTATATGACTTTTCTTGTTAATACACTCCGAGTAAATTTCGATGGACCAATTATTTGCAAACTTATGGGCACAGAAATAGAAGAGCCTGAAATTAAAAAAGCTTCTTTGAGCGCTGTTGATTTCGCTGGATTTGATTGTTATGCCGCAACCGTAGCAAAAATGGATTCGCGACTCGATCGACTACAATTTCAGTTAACAGGCTTCGACTACCCGACCACCGGATGGTGGTGCCTGGAATCTAATGCCGGGCATCCGATTGATATCAATAATTTTAAATCGGAATTGATTGAGACCATTTTTGCTCATGGAGCTACCGTAGTAACGATATTCGCTGCAAATTGGGTGGCCGAACCAACCTGGCAATTATTTGACAGTAATGGTGACCCCGTTCCCGCAATGGTCCAGCTTGCAAAAGACTTCGATAGGCTTCAGACACCTGTCACTGAACAACCGTCTTATGCCAGGTTTAATCAAGTTCTTAACAGCACGACTACCATTGCTCAGGTTGATGACAGGTGGGAATATATTAGTAAAGCAAACGATTAATTAGAACAATTGGCACATAGTGTATTAAGATCATAAAAGCATAACAAAGTCTTTTTATCTTGAAGCGGGTATCGTAAAGAAGTAATCCGCGGCTTTTTATACTCATAGATAAACCCCTCGGGCTTTTCGTCCTGCCCTGTGTCCTGGAAAACCTCAGGACTTTTTCACACACCTTGCTTTTCCTATTCCTTATAATATATGCCGCCATTTTTGTGTACAGAAAGCAAAATGCCGCCTAGGGTCTTTTTATTGCCTTCGGTGTATTGGTGCATTTTCTGCTCGACGCTATGTGGCTGGAACCTGCAACGCTATTCTGGCCTTTCCTCGGATTTCCCTTTATTAAGTATCCGGGGATGGACCTTGACTTGTGGTTAAACATGCGGTTCTATGACCTGACGGCAAGCCCTCATGTCTATGTACCGGAGGTGATGGGCCTCATTATCCTGGTATTCTTTATTTATCAAGATCGCTGTTGAGACCGTAATCCGTGGATTCTTTTAACATAATAAATCATAGTGTACTATCCAGCCATT
>CAYLRS010000243.1:0-3401 GCA_964385895.1 uncultured Dehalococcoidales bacterium | reverse complement strand
ATGAACCATTTCTTGAGCTGTATCTGAGGATACTTAGCCATGATCTCTTTGAACCCGTTAATGTATCCGCCGGTCTGCTGGTAATCCCATGGGTGCAGGTGGAAGTACCAGGCCTGCTCCGCCATAGGGGCTTCGATAACAGCGGAAGCGGCAGCGCCGATCCATACAGTCGGCTTGGCATACTTCTTCAGGACAGGTAGTTGCGCCATGTGTACGCCCGAGGACATACCGCCAATAAAGGCATAGACGTTGTCCACGGTGGCAAGTTTGTCGATTGCGGCTGCTCCCTTATCGCCCTTGGCCTCGTCGTCAGCTATGACGACCTCGAGCGGTCGGCCCAGCACGCCGCCGGCGGCGTTGATTTCCTTAACTGCCAGTTGCATGGCCTTGGAAGCCTGCTTGCCGGTGATATCGGCCAGTGGGAGCACAGCGCCGAATTTGATGGGGTCGCCCGTCGGGCCTTTGGGTTTCTCAGGTGTTGGTGGTGCAGGTGGGGGTGTAGGAGCGCAACCGGACAGGAAAATGCCGATTGCCAGGATTAGGGTCAGTGACAGGGTAAGAATCTTGCGCATATAACATCAACCTCCTTTGGTTCTATTTGCTAGGGTATGTCCCGCCGTGCGCAGGCCGGACGTACCCTTAAACACCTTATGAATGCTTGAGTGCGAAGCCCATAATGATGGTCATGAACTCGTTCATCTTCTCCAGGAAGGCGCCGTGCCCGGCATCCGGGATGATAACGAATTCGCAGTTGGGCATATTGTTCAGTAGAATCCGCTGTAATTCGATGGGAGTGATAAGGTCCTTGTCCGCGCCGATTAATAGTGTAGGCACCTTGATGGTCTTAAGCTGCTCGGGGCTGACGTTGTACTCCTGTATGCTCTGCGAGAGGCGCAGGAAGCCCTCGAACCATTCTTTGGTCAGCAGCGCCTTGAACATGGCCTGCCGCTGCAGCAGGAAGTCCATGTATTTATCGTAAAAAGCACCGGAGTAGATGATAGGTGTGGAAAGCTGGAAGAACTTCTCGCCGTCGTTAAGCTCGGCCGCTATCTCCCAGGATTTGCCGATGACCTTGAGGTGGTTGGGGATGAAGCTGGTGGTGTTGGGCAGCATCAGTGACTTCAGCCGGTCCTGGTGCTTAAGCGAGAAAAGTAGCGCGACATCACCACCGTAGGAAACACCCATGAGGTGGACTTTCTGAACGGTCAGAGCATCGAGCAGCTTGAGCACATCGCCAACGTGAATATCTATCTTGTAGGGGCCGGGCATTTTGGATGACTGCCCCTGGTCGCGGAAGTCCATCAGGATAAGCTTGAATTTCTGGGAGAAGGTAGGTACGAAAGTGCCCCAGCTTACCGTGTTCATCATGATCCCGCCCAGGAATAGAACCGGTTCGCCCTGGCCGTAAACCTCGTAGTTAATCTTAATCCCTTCGCCAACCTCAAGCTGTGGTATGGCTTACCTCCTCATCGAAATATGACGCCTCAATCAGGTTTGGATGGTAACAGAATATAGTAAACATGTCAATAAATTACACCCATCTGAATAGAGCTGCTCCGAGCACAAAGCCCGCCCCCGAAGTGCAGAACATCACATAATCGCCTTTTTTTAACTTTCCCAGCTCGCGGCACTCGTGCAGGGCCATCAAGGCTGAGGCTGAGCCGGCATAGCCCAGGCGGTCCGAGATCCAGTGTGTCTTGCTCATGGGCAGTCCCAGCTCTTGCATGGTAGCTTCCACCGTATCGAGCTCCACCTGGTTCATCAGCACCAGGTGCAGGTCTTCGACCTTTACCTTTCCCTTGCGGCAGACCTCACGTATCAAATTTGGCCAGCGTGCCACGTTGAAATCAGCCGGCACCTTGTGGCGGTTCTCATGGAACCTGAGCAGATGTTTTTTCTCCTCGATCATCTTAACATCCGGCGGCCTAGCCGTGCCAAGGTAGATGCCGTAGGTGTCCCAATACGTACCTTCTGTAATTGTCTTGCTGGCGATGTAGCCGGGCTCGTCGGACCTGGACAGGATGATGGCCGCTGCGCTGTCACTGAAGAGTGTAGCCAGCACCTTGGTCACGGATTCCGAGTACGGCCCCCAGTCCAGCCAGCGCGTCATAGCATAGGCGCCGATGACCATGACGTTGTTAACCTCGGGATCGAGCATGATGAACTGCGAGCCAATGGCCAGGGCGATGGTTTCATCGGTACAGGCTGCGTTTATGTCAAACACCCCGGCATTGCGCGCGCCCAGACCGTTCTGGATAATAGCTGATGTCGGTGGTGTAACGTAGTCCGGGGTATCGGTCGCCAGTATGATATAGTCGAGGTCATCCGGCTTCATACCCGCCTTATTCAGGGCGTTCTGCGCAGCTTTCACGGACATGGTAGAGGTGGACTCATCCGGTGCGGCCTGGTAGCGGACCTTGATTCCCTTATTGGCCAGGTACTTATCCACATCGTAGCCAATCATACGGCCAAGTTCCTCATTGGTAATGCGCTTCTGCGGGATGTACATCCCTGACCCACTGATTTTTGCGTACCCGCTCATGCTCTCTCCTCCTGCCCTTTAACCAATGCCTGACTGCTTACAAATATGGAAGGTGATTCAGTAATCATATTAGCATAAAAAAATATCATGTCAAGGGGGTATTTTAATTAAATAACGCAATCAGAAACGCAGGGATGCACCTCCAGGTGCATCCGTTATTACGGATGGGTCTGAAGACCCATCCCTTGTCATTGGGGACGTTTTTTCTTTTGATAATTAACCCACACCGCTTAATACACCACCCCCACCGCTAACCATCCCGCCAGTATCAGTGCGCCGGTCCGGCTCTCCATTATCAGTGCGATGATAAAAATCCGCCGAAAACCATCACCACAATGAATACGAATTTTAGCCAGAAACCCTTGAGCTTGAAGGGCGCGGCGGCATACAGGTCGGGCATCTTTTTTTTTGGGGGGGGGAAAGCGCATAGCGGCGATGAGGATGGGGAAGAAGAGGACGATAGAGCCGATGGAGGCGGTGATGGCCAGTACCTTGAAGGAGTCTGAGCCCAGAGGCAGGAAGGCTAAGGTTAGCCGGAAAGGTGTTAAGCAAAACTGTTAAGCAAAATACACGTTCGAGGAGTAGCTAAATGAAGAACAACAAGTTAAGCAAAATAAAAATTTCAAGGAAAGTATTAAGGAAAAATAGTGGTCGAGGGTCTAATCGTGAATTATATCTGGCGTCCCTGGGGGGATTCGAACCCACGACCCGCTGCTTAGAAGGCAGCCGCTCTGTCCACTGAGCTACAGGGACCGGATTGGAGTGTAACATAAGCCCAGGTGGGCATCAAGTAAATAAAAGTGTCGTGTTGATGTTCTATGATTTTGTCACCCCTTAACTGTTCAGTGAAAATGTCACC
>CAYLRS010000242.1:0-3403 GCA_964385895.1 uncultured Dehalococcoidales bacterium | reverse complement strand
GCACGATTTTAAAGATGCTTTTTAGCGTGCGGTTGATGGCTGCAAAATTACGCAGGTTTATCCAGCCGGATTGACCCGACTGCACCGTCATTATGCCGCCCGTCTTAAGCTTTGTTTTTACCAGCCGGTAAAACTCCCGCGTGTATAGCAACTGTGCCGGCCCTTCCTCAACCGGGTCAGCCAGGTCGATTATAGCAACATCATAAAGGTCATCAGTTTCCCGGATGAACTTCCTGGCGTCTTCGTAATGCAGACGGGCGCGCCTGTCGTCAAAGGCGCCCCGGTGAAACGTGGGCAAATATTTATGGCACAGGCTCACCACCTCTTCGTCGATATCAACCATATCCACCCTTTTCACCGTCCCATGCATAAGCACGTCACGCAAAGTAGCCCCTTCCCCACCGCCTGCGATAAAAACATATTCCGGGTTGGGATGGGTGAGCATAGCCGGATGAACAAGGGACTCGTGGTAAATAAACTCGTCTTTTTCGCTGGACTGTATCTTGCCATCAAGTACCAGACAAATGCCGAAGGTGGCTGTATCCACTATTTGAGCATGCTGGTACTTTGTCTTCGCATCATGCAGGACGCACTTAATACCATGTATCTGGATGAGGTCTGCCGAAAGCTCATCTACAAGCCATTTATTGCTGCCGAAGTAATCGGGTCTTGCCATTTCAGCTTACCACGACCCTGCTTTCCTGTAAGATGCCCCGCTTCAACTCAATGTAAGTGGTGGACTTGGCCTTCAGTTTTTCGGCAAGTGGCTTTATTGCATTTTTGGGCTCGATGATGTCTCCACAGGTAAACACGTCCACGGCCGCGAAATTGTATTCAGGCCATGTATGGATTGATATATGCGACTCGGCTATTATCACCACTCCGCTGATGCCATGGGGGGAGAATTGATAGAATGAGTCCTTTATCACCGCAGCGCCGATGTGTTTGGCCACATCAGTCAGGACGCCCCGTAAAAATTCCATGTCGTTGAGCAGGTCTGTATTGCAGTCCTTCAATTCTATTAAAAGATGTTTTGCAAGGGCGGCCAATTGGATTCCCTCCTTGAGCTACTTCAAAATTAATTAAACATAATATATAATGTTTATATTCGAAACAGCACGTAATTTTATAGATTATGTTGGCTAATTTCAAGAAATGTATGTTTTTGGCTATTGACAAAGTCCAATTGACCCTGTAGAATCTAGGCAAATTCATCATTAAGGAGGCGTATGCCGTGAGGAGAATTTTTGGTACCCTTGTTGCTCTGATTGTGGCTGTATCTTTGGTGCTGATACCTGCCACCGTCTCAGCCGATCTTGGTAAATGCACAGGTTGGGACAAAGTTAAATGGGAAAATAACCAGAACTCCTGGAAGCTATATCTCCAGCACTGGGGAAGGACACCCACGAGTGCCATGTCCAGGCTGGCTGGTCTTTGCGGTCCAGATAAACTTTGTGCCGGCGTGTGCAACACGTCCAAATGTCCCAAGCCGACCGGTTGCGATATTAAGGAGTGTCTCGGCGGCTGCAGCAACTGCAATACCCAGGTAGGGACACTTGGATCGGCTTGTGACAATTCCAAGAAATGTCTCGATCCCGCTACAAAACCCACTTCACTACCGCTAGATGACTGCCCGCTGAATTGCCCGGCCAACGCATCGACTGCCGGCAACGGCCTTTCCAAGTGCTCCGGCTGCTGGGGCAAGAGCCTCTCATTCGCCGGAAAGAGCTGGGGTGCTGGCGACATCGGCACCAGGGCAAACATCAACAACAGCCAGATGAACCACAGGGGAACTTCCCCGGTAGGCGGCGGTGACTGGGGTCTTACCGGATGTCCGCATCCAGAGTGTGTTACTCAGACCTGGTGTCTGCAGAACAACCTGCTTGCTAAGTGCAAGGCTTGCAGCAGCGGCGCCAAATAAGTTAAGCAACAAAATCACCTGAAAAATAAACAAGCACTGCCGGTTTCGTCAGTGCTTGTTTATTTACATCCTCTTACATGGGGGAGCCCGTGAAATCCGCTAATAAAATGGTGACCGTTTACAGGGCCCTGGGCCAGCCCGAGGCCGAGATAGTAAGGGGAAGGCTGAAAACAGAAGGCATCCCCTCCTTCCTGAAGTACGAAAGCATCGGGACGGTATACGGGCTTACTGTCGATGGACTGGGACAGGTGGAGGTTCAGGTTCCTGCTTCTTATGCAGCAGAGGCAAAGAAGTTAATCGGCCAGGATAATGAGGCTGAAACGGGTCATATTTGAATTATTATTTAAGCCCGAGCGCTGCGGTAAGGGATTTTACATCTAACCCGGCATCCAGCATGCTCACCATCGCCTGTAACTTTTGCAGGTTTTGAAACCTGGCTTTAGCCAGTGCCAGCTCTACACCTGCAACGATGTCGTTGATGTCCTTGTCCACTACCATCACCGGTACATGCTTGTCTTCTGCCTTCACCATGACGGACGTCGTGGGCTTTTGCTTTGTCACAATAAGGCATTTAGTGGATGTTTCCAGCGCCGCAAGTAGCATGTCGGCCCGCTCTGCTCTGGTAATCACCGCCTTGTTATTCTTCCTGTTGAAATAGTCCCTGCCGGAATCCGGGGTCATCGCACCCAGCATTACGTTCTCGACAAGGTCATTGACCTTATCCTTCGAAGAGATGATCTCCCCATCCAACGCTGCTGCCAGCTCAGCGACGCTGACTCCCAGTAGTGCCCTCGATTCGGGCAGGACAGCGAGGACGGTAATGTTCCTGGCTTTGAAATATTCGCTGCTTTCACTCCGGATAAAACTTACCCTTGATTCGGGGACCTGGTTTATGATAACTCCCAGAAGCCTCTTCTCCAGCTTCTCAGCAGCTTGTAGTGCCCCAGCGTCCTTATAATCAGATGGGCAAAGAACCATAATTACGGCGGCGTCAGTCTTCTCCGCGATGGTGTAGCAAGCTAAAGCGGAAACCTGATCGCTTTTTATATTCCCGGGGCTCTCGACGATCAGGAGGTCTTTTCCCGCGGCAACCTGGTTACAGGAAGTTGTAACCTTCGTGGCAAAATTATCTATATCCTCGGTTAAATTTTTCCAGAGCTCCTCCTGGGAAAGGTGCATGGGGCATAACTGCTTCACAGCTTCGTCTAATTCCAGCGCTTCCTTGATAAAAATGGCATCCTGGCAATCATCTTTCGCGCCTTCGTCGATTATATGAATCGGCTTGATATAGCCAACTTTTTTGCCCGAATTCATCAATTTTTTACCGATACCTGCTGATAAAGCGGCCTTGCCGCAGGAATCAAAAGAAATGATCTGTAAAGTAGTCATGGTTCCTCCTGAAAATTAGCCGGCAGATATTATACCATTCAGTCTATTCTAATTGAAGAATGAGCCTGGAGAAGTAGTAACGTTTCTTTCTTT
>CAYLRS010000241.1:0-3415 GCA_964385895.1 uncultured Dehalococcoidales bacterium | reverse complement strand
CTGGATGCATTCGTTGATTTTATCGCAGGCCGGTATACTCGCTACTTCTTCCAAAAAGGTCGCGTGTCCGTTCTTTTCCATGCCTGTTTCTCCTTAATACACGATTTCTAAAGCGAGTTCTAATTAAACCAGGATACCTTCAAGTTCCGCATTGATCTGTTCGTTGGTAAAGTGCCTGTGTGTAATGGCTCCGCTGGGGCAGCCGGCCACGCACGTGCCGCACCCTTTACATAATGCTTCGTTGATACGTGAGATCTTGTCTTTCTCAATATATGAAATGGCATTGTACGGGCATAGTAAATTACAGACCCTGCAGCCGGAACACTTATCCTCGTCTATGAACGCCGTGTCGGCCTCGATCTCGACCTTGCCCTTGCTGATCAGCGCCAGAACACGCGCTGCCGCTGCCGATGCCTGGGCCACGGTATCGGGGATGTCCTTGGGGCCCTGGCAGCAGCCGGCGATGAATATGCCGTCGGTCATCGTTGCCACAGGATCGAGCTTGGGATGCTTTTCCGTGAAAAAGTTCTCTTTGCCGCAGGAGATATTGAATTTGTGCGCCACTTCCTGTGCATCGGCCTGTGCCTCGATGCCGCAGCACAGTATCACCATATCAACCGGAAGCCTCATTTGCTTTGCGACGAGAGTGTCTTCAAACTGGACAACCAGTTTGCCCTTTTCCTCCGCTGTGTTGGCAACATCGGTAACCTCGCCTGGCCTGCCCCTGAAGAAAACCGTCCCTTCTTTCTGTACCCTGTTATAGAACTCCTCGTATCCCTTGCCGAAGCTCCTTATATCGATATAGAACTCGTAGACCCTGGCTCCGTGGATGTGCTCAGTCACCAGGTGGGCGAATTTCATGGCGTACATGCAACAGACGCGCGAGCAGTAAGCATGATATTTCTCATCGCGGCTGCCAACGCAGTGGATGAGCGCGACGCTCTTCGGTTCACTCCCGTTTTTCAAGAGTATTTTGCCGGTTGTCGGCCCCGCCGAGTTGACCATGCGCTCGAATTCGAGGCTGGTCATGACGTTGTCCAACCGGCCGTAGCCATATTCTTTCATCGGTGTCGGGTCGAAGAGCTTGAACCCCGTTGTAAGTATGATGTTGCCGACCTCAAGATCTACTACCTCGTCTTCCTGCTGGAAATTAATGGCGTTCCGTTCGCAGAACTTCTCGCAGGCACGGCATTTTCCCTTGAGAAAGTAGGTGCAGTGCTCCTTGTCGATCACCGTCACATTGGGGACAGCCTGTGCAAATGGGGTGTAAATTGCCTTTCTTTTAGAGAGTTTTTCGTCGAACTCGCTATCTATTTTTACCGGGCACTTGGTCATACAGGTACCGCAGCCGTTACATTTATCGATGTCCACATACCTTGCCTTCTTCCTGATTTTGACCCTGAAGTTGCCTATGTAACCCGATACATAGTCTATCTCGCTGTAGGTAAGCAGCTCTATGAGCGGGTGCGCGCCTACCATGCTCATCTTGGGTGTCAGGATACAGGCGGAGCAGTCGAGCGTGGGGAACGTCTTATCAAGCTGCATCATGTGGCCGCCTATGCTGGGCTCCTTTTCAACCAGGTAAACTTTGTGTCCCGAATTGGCTATTTCCAGCGCAGCCTGGATGCCGGCTATGCCGCCGCCGACGACGAGTGTGTCGGGATGTACAGGAACCTCCTTGTTTTCAAGTGGCTGATGGTAGTAAACGCGCCTCACCGCAGCGCTAACGAGCGCCCTGGCCTTTTCGGTAGCCTCCTTGCGTGACTCGGTCACCCAGGAACAATGCTCGCGTATGTTGGCCATCTCGAAATAGTAAGGGTTGATCCCGCCTTCCTGCACCGCCCTTCTGAAGGTTGGCTCATGCATCTGGGGTGAGCATGAGGCCACAACGACCCTGTTGACGCCGAGTTCCTTGATGTCTTTTTTAATCAAATCCTGTCCCGGGTCGGAACACATGAACTTGTAATCGCGCGAAACGACCACGGCGGGCAGGCTTCTGGCGAATTCAGCTACCTTCTCTACATCAACAGTACCCGCGATGTTGCTGCCGCAATGACACACATATACGCCAATCTTCGGTTCCATCATGACCTCCTTGGCAGGAATGCTTTATGAGATGGGGGTCTATTATGGGGAATGCGCAGAACTAATACAGCCATGCGAATTTTGCCTGATTATAGCACCATGTGTGGGAACGTACAAACTATCTCTCCAGGCTCATTTTTCAATTAGACTAGACTCTGTACCGGCACCAGTTTTGTCAGGGCTTGTCTTTGTAACGCCCCGAGCAGACTACGTACTGCTTGCCGTCACTCCCCGTAACGAGCTTATAATAGGCCGACTTGTAAAAAATGCCGATTTTCCCCGGTATGGTGAATACGTAGTCTTCCCATCCCGAGCCATCTTTCAACGCTCCTTCTACTATCCGGTCGCGGAAGAGTTTGCCGGCTATATCGGGAACGCCCTTGAAACTGCGTCCTACCGTTGCCGGGTTATCGGCATTAGCAGGCTGTACGACATTTGTATCATATAAATAGACATAGAGCCGGGAATTATCCTTATCACGGTAGGGGTGCTCTCCCGCATTGATTTTACGGAACGTTCCGCTGGTATCACTGGCAACGTCTTTAGCAGTCTTTTCCACCAGCTGGATTACCACCTGCGGTGAAACAGCGTCCTTCACGTACTGCGGTACCGTGTAGCTTGTCGTTATCCGTTCGTAAGTGCTCAAACCGTCCGCACCTTTATCCTGCTTAAGCCCATCCAGCGACTTCTGCCAGCTCTGTACAACACCATCAGACACTGCCTTGTTGAAGGCAATGTACTTGTCTGACCGGCGCACGTACTTTACCGCTACTACTTCGGCAGGGTTTACGCCTATGCCATAGGCAATAAAATGAAGCCCTTCGGCAGGGCCCAGCCACAGGTCTACCTTGCCCTCCACCAGCTTCTTGATGCACCCGCCGTTGTTTTCATTTATGTCCAGGTTGGTAAACCCTTGAGCGGCCAGGTACAGGTGATTGGAATCGTCGCGGTAGACCGCTATAGATTTTACTTTTTTGGCATCTTCAAGGCTGGCTATTTTTATCCCGCTACCCTGCCTTGCATAGAACCAATTATCGGCAAAACCGATCGGCCCTACCCATTTGAACAGGTTCTCCCGCAGGGGGATACGGCTGGTGGAATAGAGAACAGTGTTTAGCTCTTTTTGAGTAAGGTTGTAGCCCTGTGACCAGGGCATTATCTCGATGTTTGACTCACTCCCCAGTTTCTTAAGTATCTCGCGCACTACCTCGGTGGATTGGCCCGTGATATTGCCCCTTTCGTCTGTGAAGTTGAAGGGAGGTGACTCCTCCGTTATAATGCGCAGCTTTTCAGCTGGCGCCGCAGTTATGCATCCCGAAAGTAAAACCAG
>CAYLRS010000240.1:0-3417 GCA_964385895.1 uncultured Dehalococcoidales bacterium | reverse complement strand
CCAGGGATATGCTCAGGGATGGCTGGCTTTATACCGGCGATATCGGCTATATGGATGAAGACGGCTACGTGTTCATAACCTCACGCAAGAAGGACCTCATCAAGCCCAGCGGCTTCCAGGTCTGGCCGCGCGAGGTTGAGGAGGTCATCACGTCGCACCCCGCGGTTGCCGAGGTGAGCGTGGCCGGCATACCCGACGCCAAGCAGGGCGAAGCCGTAAAAGCTTGGGTGGTACTCGAGGCCGGTAAAACGGCTACTCCCGAAGAGATCCAGGCCTGGTGCAAGGAGAAGCTGGTGGCCTATAAAATACCCAGGTTCGTGGAGTTCCGCAAGGAACTTCCCAAGACCATGGTGGGCAAGGTGCTGCGCAGGGTCCTGGTGGAAGAGGAAGCAGCCAAGAAAAAGTAGGGATTTAGACCTGTCCACGCAAGCGAAGAAGTGTAGGGGCGGGTTTTTAAACCCGCCCGCTGCGAGCGAAGCGAAGCAATCCCACGATTGAAGATTCGATGCAATGTCAAAAGATTACTTCGTCGCGATGCTCATCGCAATGACGTAAAAAGAAATAAAAATAATTATTTAGGAGGCAGATAGTGGCGGATTATCCGTGGTATAAAAGCTATGATCAGGGAGTGCCGCATACCTTGGAGCCATATCCTAAAAAGACATTGCTCGATATTGTGGCGGAGACCACTAAAGAGAAGCCGGAACACCCCATGGTCATCTTTATGGGAAGGTACCTCTCATACGGTGAGATGGAGAGATACGCCGATGCCATGGCGGCTGCCCTGGCATCCATGGGTTTCAACAAGGGAGACCGTATAGCCATAATGCTGCCTAATTGCCCCCAGTTTGTCATCGGCCAGTTCGGCGCCTGGAAGCTGGGAGGCATCGTTGCCGGCATCAACCCGCTTTATACGGAACATGAATTGGCCCATACGCTCAATGAATGCGGGGCCGAGGTAGTCATTACCCTCACGCCCTTCTACAAGACGGTCAAGGCGGTACAGCCGCGCACTAAGGTGCGCACGGTCATCGTTACCAGCATTAAAGACTACCTCAAACCTGTGCTCAAGGTCGCCTTCAGCCTCTTGAAGGAAAAGAAGGAAGGGCATTACCTTGGAAAGGTGGAGCCGGGCGATCACTGGTTCCTCGATCTAATTAAGAAATATTCCGCTGCAAAGCGTCCTGATGTTAAAGTTGCGCCGGATGACCCTGCATGGATACTGTTCAGCGGGGGCACCACGGGTACTCCCAAGGCCGCCGTGGGCAACCACCAGGCGGGGATCTATACAGGCATGCAGATAAATACCTGGTTTGCCAGCGAGATCAGCCCCTGGACCGACACTTACCTGTGCCCGCTGCCGCTGTTCCACGCCTTCGGCAATGTAGGTGTGCTCTCGGTCGCGCTGGTCGGTCACAACCCGGTCTGCCTGGTCCCCAACCCGCGCGACAGGGACAACATGGTGTCCACGATTGAGAAGATCAAGCCGTCCTTTATGCTGGGCGTGCCCACTCTCTATAATGCGCTGCTGGAACATTTTAAAGTAAGGGAAGGCAAGGCCGACTTCAGCTCGATGAAGATGGCCATGTCGGGCGCGGCGCCGCTGATGGCAGAGACTAAGAGGCGTTTCGAATCGATCACCGGCGGCCGCATGTCCGAAGGCTACGGTTTGACCGAGTCCATGATCGCCTGCTGTGTAAGCCCCGCCCGGGGTAAATTCAAGGAAGGCTCTATCGGCTGCCCGGTATCCGACGTCATCGTGAGGATAGGTGACATGGCGACAGGCGAAGGCAGCCTCAAGCCGGGTGAGGTCGGAGAAATAGTCATGAAGGCGCCGCAGCTCATGCTGGGATACTGGAACCGCCCCGAGGAGACCAGGGAGATGCTGCGAGACGGCTGGCTTTATACCGGCGATATCGGATACATGGACGATGACGGCTACATCTTCGTCACTTCGCGCAAGAAGGACCTGATCAAGCCCGGCGGTTTCCAGGTCTGGCCCAGGGAGATCGAGGAGGTTATCAGCGCCCATCCTGCGGTAGCAGAGGTATGTGTGGCCGGAATCCCCGACCAGCACCAGATGGAGGCAGTCAAGGCATGGGTGGTGCTCAAGGAAGGGGCGCAGGCGACCCCCGAAGAGATCCAGGTTTATTGCCGGGAAAAGCTGACGGCATACAAAATCCCCAGGTTTGTGGAGTTCCGCAAGGAGCTGCCCAAGACGCTTGTGGGTAAAGTACTGAGGAGGGTGCTCCAGGAAGAGGAAAACAAAAAGTAGGGACTGGTCTTCGAGCGGGGCTGAAGCCCCGCCCCTACAGCATGAAAATACAAAAACGTAGGGACGGGTTTTCAAACCCGTCCGCATGAAGATAAAATGAGAGGTTTGGTAATATGACTGACTACCCCTGGTATAAAAGCTATGATCCCGGCGTACCGCGTAGCCTTGAGCCTTATCCCAGGAAGACCATCATGGATTATATTACGGAGGCTAAAAACGAGCGCCCGGATTATCCCATGCTCATCTTCCAGGACACCGAAATTTCGTACCAGCAGGTGGAAAGTGAAAGCGATGCCCTGGCTGTTGCCCTGGCTGATATGGGGGTTAAAAAGGGCGACCGCGTGGCCGTGCTTTTCCTCAACTGCCCCCAGGAATACATCATCTTTTTCGCGGCCTGGAAATTGGGCGCTATCGTTGTCCCCTTGAACCCGCTATACACCGAGTTCGAGCTTGAGAGCAGGTTGAACGATATAACCGCCGAGGTGGTGGTTGTTCTGAACCTGTGGTACCAGATGACCAGGCGGCTGCAACAGCGTACCGAGTTACGCAAGATCATCTGCACGGAGTTCGACGACTACACAACTCCCAACAAGGAAAAACCCGGGACAGCTATCGAACCTGGAGATCACTGGTGGCTGGACCTGACGCGCAAGTACGCCGGCGCAAAGCCACCCAAGGTTGAAGTCAAGCCCGAGGACACCGCGATGATCCTCTTCAGCGGTGGAACTACCGGCACACCCAAGGGCGTAATGGAGAGCCACCATTCGCTGGTCATTACCGGCCTGCAGGTGGCCGCGTGGTTCGATGCCGTATCCATAGGCTGGGATGAGAAGTTCCTCGTTCCCCTGCCCCTGTTCCACGCCTTCGGTATCTATGCCAGCTTCGGCATGGCGCTTGTCCAGCGTAACATCTCGGTGCTGATAGCCAACCCCCGCGACATCAAAGGCATGGTAGAGACCATTAAAAAGCACAGGATAACAAATATGGGTGCGGCTCCAACGATGTTCATATCATTGCTGGAATACCCGGAATTGAAGATGGGCGACCTGAAATCAATACGCATGGCCACCTCGGGCGCTGCACCGCTGATGTATGAGACCAGGAAAGCCTTCGAGGAGCATATAAGCGGCAGGGTCGCCGAG
>CAYLRS010000239.1:0-3425 GCA_964385895.1 uncultured Dehalococcoidales bacterium | reverse complement strand
CCTAACTAATCAGGCGATGATTGATGCTTATAAACGCAAACTCATAGAGGGAATTGATGAGGATGAACAGATAACCAGAATGTACAGTGGAAAAACTACTCGCGTTATAAAGAATAAATTGGTAGAACTGTGGGATAAATCAGAGTTGAAGACCCTCCGCATGCCATATCAAGGTTTATTGATCGGTGATCTGCATCAAGGACTGGTAGAGAAGGGCGAAACAGATTATTTGGCTATGTTTGCTGGTCAGATTACCGGTATGATTAAGGAGATCAGAAGTGCCAAGGAAGTCGTAGATGAGGTTGTGAATCAGGCCGTGATGATATTGACCAAGACGCTCCCAGGTCCTAATAAGAAATAAAATGCTATAACAATCAATAAATAACGGTATTGTCTGAGACGAAAAATAGACGAGGTATTAAAATAGGTTTTTCTTGCTTATTGAAGACAGTAGGGATCATGACAACAGGTAAAAATGTTTTGCAACTCAATAATATATCTTTGAGCTTTGGCGGTGTAACTGCATTGTTCGAGGTTACTTGTGAGGTCAAGGACAACGAAATAACGGCTATCATCGGGCCCAACGGCGCTGGAAAAACCTGTCTGCTGAATTGCGTAAGCGGTTTCTATCGTCCCCAGATGGGAGATATCATTTATAAGGATAGTACGCTTAATAATATACCATCATATAAAATCGCCCGGTTGGGAATTGGCCGGGTCTTCCAGGGGATCCAGTTGTTTCTCGGATTGAATACCCTAGACAATTTAATGGCCGCGCGCCACATTTACATGAAACATAATTTTTTATCTGACCTTATTTACTATGGACCTGCCCATGATGAAGAGATCAAACACAGGAGAAGGGTCGAAGAAATTATCGGTTTCCTAGAGATGGAGTCGATCAGAAAAACGGTAGTAGGCTCTTTGCCATATGGAAAAAGAAAGCTGGTCGACTTGGGCAGAGCCCTCTGCCTGGAACCGCAATTGCTTTTGCTCGATGAACCTATGGCAGGGATGAACCTCGAAGAGAAAGAGGATGTTGCGAGGTTCATCGTGGATATTTTTGAGCGCTGGAGGATTCCCATAGTTCTGGTGGAGCATGATATGGGTGTGGTAATGGATATAGCGGATAGGTTGATTGTACTTGATTTTGGGAGGAAGATCGCTGAAGGCATACCCGATGAGATAAAAACTAACCCTAAAGTAATTGAAGCCTATCTTGGAGTAGAAGGCATGTAATTAACATACCGTAAGATGGTCTACAAATCCTCAAGTAAATGGCAATGAAAAACCATATCCATTATATGACGACGGCAGAAATATCCCAGAAAAATGGGGTAAATCTGATTGAGCCAGATTCCAAACTGATTTATAAGGTACTTCCAAGTGCAGCACAAATAATAAGGATGCCTTCGTGTTAAATAGTTTGATGCGGATGAAGGCGAGTCGACGAGTACTAATAAAGCAAAGTTAGGTTTCATTCAAAAATGTCATACATACCTTGTGGAAAATGCTTGTGGAGTAATGAGCAAACCGAGGTTGAGGCCGAGGTTCAATACCGCGATATTGCCGTGAGAAAATTAGGACCAATATAAGTATGTGGAGCTTGAATTAGCATGGATTTTATGTTTTTTTTGCAGCTTACCCTGTCCGGTATCCTCGTAGGCGGTATTTACGCTCTTTTAGCGTTGGGAATTGTGTTACTGTATAAAGCCTCGGGTATTTTTAATTTTGCTCAGGGTGATATGACAGCCCTGGGAGCATTCGCGGCCTGGTCTCTTATGACCTGGGCTATAGATGCGGGATTGGCATCTCTCCAGGTTCCAATAATGATTATAGGCGTTATCATCCTTGCATTTATAGTAGCTTTTATAGTGGAGCATTTCATGCTTCGTCCTCTAATCGGGCAACCAGTTATTGTTGCGCTTATGTTGACCATATGCTTGGGGATGGCAATTTCAGGTGTAGTGACTGTGATATGGCCCGGACCGGGCCGGGTTTTACCGCCCTTGATACCGACTGGCAGCTTTAATATAGGCCCGATTTCGCTATCTATGGGGAACTTGACCAGTTTTATCGTCTGCATGATATTGTTCGGCATTTTTGTACTTTTTTTCCAGAAGACCAAGCTTGGGCTTGCCATGCGAGGAACTTCCGAGGATCAGCAGCTGGCGCAGAGCGTGGGAATTAAGGTAACCGTCATCTTTTTTGCCTGTTGGTTTATTGCCCAGTTACTTGGTACTTTCAGCGGGGTGTTGGTAGGCAGCGTCCATATTCTCGACAGGGGTACCTTAGCGGCTTTTGGCGCGAGGGCGTTTCCTGCCGTATTGCTTGGCGGCCTTCAATCTATACCGGGTGCGCTTATCGGTGGCTTCATTATAGGCTGGGTAGAGATGTTATCCGGTGGGTACCTGGATAAAGCACTTGGCGGAGGTGCCGGCGAGATAATGCCATTCATCATAATGCTTATCATTCTGATTTTCAGGCCGTACGGTCTTTTCGGTTATAAGAGAATTGAAAGGATATAAAATGTTAGGAGAGGTGAGAATGCTATGAAGCGACCCTGCGGTACTTTCGACACTGATTATGGCCAGGATATGGCAATTGCGCGCACTCGCTTTCAATGGATCGTAGGTATAGTTGCGGCGCTGATATTTTTCGTTGTTATGCCATTTTTCACCAGCACAGATATGTTATCCAAGATAAATATAATAGGTATAGCTATAATAGCAGCACTCGGCTTGAACATCCTGACAGGCTATTGTGGTCAATTAAATTTCGGCCATTCCGGCTTCATCGCTGTGGGTGCGTATATAACCGGCATTCTGATAACCCACCTGGGATGGAATTGGTGGGCTACAGTACCTGTGGCTGCATTAGGAACGGCGTTGATAGGATTAATATTTGGCTTACCTTCACTCAGAATCAAGGGATTCTATATTGCAGTTACTACACTGGCCGCTTTTTACATAATAATGTTTATAATCATAAGGAGTGAGAATCTAACTGGCGGAATATATGGTCTCAATATAGGAACAGTACAGTTGGGCAACATCATATTTGATAATGAGCAGAAATTTTTTTACCTTATAATGTTTTTCCTGGTTCTACTGACATTTTTCGCTAAAAATATTGTGAGAGGCAGAATAGGAAGGGCTTTTATTGCCATCCGTGATAACGATCTTGCCGCTGAATTGATGGGTATCAATATCTTCAAGTATAAACTGCTGGCTTTTGCAATTTGCTCTGCCTATGCAGGCATAGCAGGCTCTTTATTTGCCGCTTACTACGGCTACATATCAGCCGAGCAGTTCACTTTCCGCGAATCTATCTGGTATATCGGCTATATCATAGTTGGTGGTATGGGGACAATTGCAGGAACGTTTTTTGGCGTAATTTTCCTAAAGGTTCTTGAGTCTATAGTG
>CAYLRS010000238.1:0-3461 GCA_964385895.1 uncultured Dehalococcoidales bacterium | reverse complement strand
TGCGCATAAGGCCGGGCCATGGCTTCTCAATGACCAGGTATCCACCCTCATTTACCGCTGCCTGTGAGCGGTCCTCTTTGATTACTTTGGCCAAAACACCAGGGAATGGTAAAGTCGCTGATCCGGGTTTCGTCGGCCAGGCGCCTGGCAGTGGCGTAATCAGTATGCCGCCTGTCTCGGTCTGCCACCAGGTATCGACTATTGGGCACCTTTCTTTGCCTATTACCTTGTGGTACCACATCCAGGCTTCGGGGTTGATTGGTTCGCCGACTGTTCCAAGCAGCCTCAAAGAACTCATGTCATGCTTGTTAGGCCAGTCATCTCCTTCCTTCATTATGGCGCGGATAGCAGTAGGCGCCGTATAAAGTATGTTGATTTTGTATTTCTGGATGATATCCCAGAACCTGTCGGGCTTGGGATAGTTGGGAACGCCTTCGAACATGACGCTGGTGGCACCCATTCCAAGCGGTCCATAAACGATATAGCTATGACCGGTTACCCAGCCGATGTCAGCTGTACACCAGAATGTGTCCTCATCTTTATAGTCGAAGATCCACTGGAAGGTCCTCATGATAAAGAGTAGATAACCGGCAGTAGTATGTAGCACGCCCTTGGGTTTGCCGGTGCTGCCGCTGGTGTAAAGGATGAATAGAGGATCCTCGGAGTCCATCTTCTCAGGTTCGCATACGTCCTTGATGTCTTCCTTGGCCATCTCCTCATCCCAGTAGTAGTCACGTCCGGCTACCATCGGGGCATTGTTATTGGCCCGTTTTACGACGATCACATCCTTTACTAAAGGAGCAGACTGCAGTGCCTGGTCTGCGTTGGCTTTGCTGGCAACAACCTTGCCGCCGCGGTAATAGCCATCGGCACAGATTAGCAGGGTGGACTTGCAGTCAATCATCCTGTCCTTAAGTGCATCTGCACTGAATCCTCCGAACACAATACTATGAATTGCGCCGATCCTGGTGCAGGCAATCATGGCGATTGCCAGTTCGGGGATCATAGGAAGGTAAATGGAAACGCGGTCGCCCTTCTTGGCGCCGTGCTTCTTCAGCACGTTGGCAAATTTGCAGACCTCATGATGGAGCTGCTGGTAAGTATATGTCCTGGAATCGCCAATATCGCCTTCCCAGATAATTGCAGCCTTATTTTTCCGCCAGGTCTTCAGGTGCCTGTCGAGGCAGTTGTAGGAGACGTTGAGTTTGCCGCCCACGAACCATTCATGCTTGCCATTTTTAAAATCCGAGACCAGTACCTTGTCCCATTTCTTATACCAGTCAATGAGCTGTTCAGCCTGCTCGCCCCAGAAACCTTCCATGTCTTCGACGGAGCGCTTGTAGATTTTCTTGTACTCCTCCAGGCTCTTAATGTAGGCATTCTTGGTGAACTCCTTGGGTGGGGGGAACTTTCTGGTTTCCTCCATCATGGAGGTGATTTCTTTTTTCTCGCCCGGTTTGTCTGCCATATCTAGCTTTATAAATCCTCCTTAAATTATTTGATTTCTGATTATAGATAAGCCTTGCAGCTTTAATCTCGGGAAAATTTAATGCCAATTAAAATAAAAACACCGTGATCGAATTTGCACAACGGTGCGCGCCAGGAACTTCCAGGCATGTTACCAAACGCAAATATTACATTAATGCATTGGCACTGTCAAGCTTGCTCATGTCTGCAATTTTTTAGCCTGCTGGTCGCTTCGGAAGTACTTGAGTATCTCCCAAATTGTTGCAGCAACGGGTAGTGCAAGGATCATGCCCCAGAAACCAGCGACATAACCACCCACTACCAGCAAAACCATGACTACTGCGGGGTGGATCTGCATGTATTTGCCCTGTATCCAGTTTAAGAAAACCGTGTTTAAAATAACCTGCGCCAGCACAAACACCAACAGTGCCCAGATAACTTTATCCGAATGCAACGCAAGTGTAATTATTAAAATAATAACGCCGGATATGAAAGGGCCCACTATGGGTATGAACTGGGTGACGGTAGTTATGGCTCCGAGCGCAGGGGCATATTGGATGCCCAGTATCGCAAGCCCGATGAATACGAGCACGCCGACAATCAGGCTGAGGATAATTGTCGAACGTATATAGCGCCCCAGTACATTCCCTATGATGCCGAGGACATCGCTTGCCCGTTTTGCTGTACTAGCCGGTATATGCTCATAGAAGAACTTTTTAAACACCTCGTAGTCCATCAGTATAAAGAAAAGGAAAAACGGCAGAATTATAAAACCTGTGACAGTGGGCATGCTTGCCGGGATCACAGCCATGCTTCCTACAACAAAATCCTGGAGGTATTTACCAGCAGATGGCCCCAGATTCTGCAACGTCGATTCCAATTGCGCTATCATAGGCCCCGGCAACAAGTGCCGGACACCTTCTGCCCATTCACCGATGCGGTCTAGACTTTGTGAAATAAACAACGGCGCCTTATCAATTAATACGCTCGAGGCTGCAACCACTACCGAGCCGATATACGCAATAAATAACGTTACTACCACGAAGAAAGCGACGAATATTATGATTACGGAGATTATACGCCTGGACTTCTGCGCTTTGCCCTTCGGGGGCAGTCGCTTCTCCAACCACTTGACAAGAGGCATTAATAGATACGCTATTAAAATGCCGATAAGAAACGGGATCAACACGGCGCTGGAAACAACTGCTAGCCATACGATCAGAACCAGTACCAGAAGAATCAGTGCCGGCCGCCAGTACTTTTTTAACGGGCTATTATCTGATGCCATTTATTACCCTCCGTTCTAAACATTGAATTGTTAATATCTCTAGCTATGCCGAATTAGAGCAGCGGTAAAACACTGCTAATCATTCCACCCCATTGGTGAAAAGAAGTTCACGGCGCTTGTTTTATTCTTCTTCTTTCGCCAATCTGCTCTGCACCGCTTCCTTTACCCGTCCAGCAGCTTTTGAAGCGCTTTCTTTGACTGACGCCGCCTTCTGCTTCACCATGCGCCTTGTTTCATGCCCCGGTTGTGGCGCGTAGAGGAAACCAACCGCCAGGCCTATTACCGCTCCAATTATCAGGCCAGCAAAAAACCCTCCACCTGAATCCCTAGTCATTGCTCTCCTCCTTTTTCTTGAACATATTACTAAAGTAACTGAAACCCTGAACTATACCCTGTACCATGGTACCAAACTGAAGAACCGGCTTGATTACCTCTTTATCCGCATAATCGATTATCTCCGAAACCTTACCCACCACAGAATCCGCTGATTCAAGCAGCGACATCGTTCTTTTATAGAACAGGAAAACGATAATGGAAATAAAAATTAAGGCTATTGTCGTAATCAATCCCAGGATAACAATCACCAGGTCGCGCCACCACGATATCTCGTACATATAAATCACCTCCTGTATATTTAAATTTACCAATCAAACAAGTCACTATAAAACCATTCTCAACTCGTACATCCCAGAACTGCTACTAATAA
>CAYLRS010000237.1:0-3462 GCA_964385895.1 uncultured Dehalococcoidales bacterium | reverse complement strand
CATGGCTGCTGACGCTAATGGGATATGATATGTACTGTATGCCCTCATCCGTTATCTATCACAGATACCGGCTGAGCATGACCCCTGAGAAATTCTTCCACCTGGAGAAGAACCGCCTTTACCTCATCTTGTCCATCTTTAAGTGGCCCACCCTGCTGCTGCTTTCTCCCCTGCTGATTATTATCGAGGCCATGGTGCTGGCCTACAGCATCGTCAAGGGTTGGCCTTATCCCCGCTCCAAGCTCGGCGCCTACCGTGCCGCTTTTCAGGAGAGAAAGGAGATAGTCAACCTGCGGCGTTTCTATGCCGGCCTGAGGCGCGTGTCCGATTGGACGATGCTGAGAAAGCTTAGTTGGAACCTCGAATGGAGGCAGCTCTTTGGTATAGTGCGCTTCCGCCTGAGGGGAGACGGCCGTGGCTGAAGTCCCACCCAAATTGGCTGACGGTATGGCTATCTCGGCGGGAAACGTGCTGCCCCCGGTCAGCATCATCATCGTCAACTGGAACGGCCTATCCTTCCTGCCCGACTGCCTGGGTTCCCTGGCCGCGCTGGACTACCCGAAGGATAAAGTGGAGGTCATTCTGGTGGATAACGCCTCCACCGACGGCTCGCAGGAATATATTAGCCATAGTCACCCGGCCGTCAAGCTCATCCGGCTGGATAAGAATTACGGCTTCTGCAAGCCCAATAACGAGGGTGCCAGGGCCGCAGCAGGCGAATACCTGGTTTTCCTCAATAACGATACCGGGGTCACGCCGGGCTGGTTAAAGGCCCTAGTCCGGCCCGCCCTGGCCGATCCTGAGGTTGTCTGCTGCGCCTCGAAAATGCTTTATTACGACCGGCGCGACACCATCAATACGGCCGGCGGCAGAATTACCATCATCGGCGGCGGCTTTTACCGCGGCTACGGCGATAAAGACGGGACGGCCTACGATAAGCCCGGCTATACCGGCTTCGGCTGTGCGGCCGGCGTGCTGGTGCGCCGCGATTTCTTCCTGAGTAGCGGCGGGTTTGACGAGGACTACTTTGCCGCCTGCGAGGAGCATGACCTGGGATGGCGCGCCTGGCTGTATGGTCATAAGGTGGCCTATGCGCCCGCTGCCGTCATGTACCACCGCGAGAGCGGCACCTTCGGCAGCCGCAGCAACTACCATCCGCGCAAGGTCTATCTCAACACGCGCAACCGCCTCTACAACCTGGTCAAAAACCTGGATGGCGGTAACATGTGGCGCGGGATGCTGATCAGCTTCGGCTTTAACACTTACCGCTGGCTGCGCATGCTTTTTAGCGGCAACTTCGCCGCTGCCGGTGCCATCTGCCGCGGGCATTGGGATTTCCTCAGGAGCCTGGGCAAAACGCTTAGGAAGAGGCGCCAGGTGCAAAAAAGGCGCATCCGCAGCGACGCCGAGCTCTACCGCCTGGGCGTCATCGCCACGCTGAAAGAAAGCATCGCCGAGGAGCGGCGGTTGAGCCGGCTGGGTATAGTATGAGTTGGCGAGCTAAGATTTAACAAACTTGTTGACATATGTTGCGATAATAATAATATAAGCTGTTATATACTAGATTATATAGACTACCACAAGATGAGATTAAGCATTAACGGCATAAATTATGGAAACTAAAAAAACTGAAAAAAGAAACGGCAAGATAAAGCTCTATCCTCTTAAGTTTGAGGATGCTGTAAAGGAAATAGTGCAGGTAAAAAATCCCCATAACAAAGGGGGTAAACAAGATGGCTAATGTATTTGATGTTGCACAATATATTCTCAATAAAATGGGCCGTATGACCACATGGAAATTGCAGAAACTATGCTACTATTCGCAAGCGTGGTCACTCGTGTGGGATGAAAAGCCTCTATTCAAAGATCGGATAGAGGCATGGGCAAATGGCCCCGTTATCCCCACATTGTATGAAAAACATAAGGGACGCTTTTATATCACCAACATCAAAGGAAACCCTGGTAAACTTAAAAAATACCAGATAGAAACAATTGATGCCATTATCGCTGTATACGGTGATAAATCATCGGATTGTCTGAGTCAACTTACCCATAGTGAAGCCCCTTGGCGGCTTGCCCGAAACCGTGATAATTTAGGTTATGGTGAGAGAGGGAATGCCGAAATTCGGTTAGATGATATGGCCGAATACTATGGGGGGCTCAGTGCCGCACAAGAAGGGTAGCCCAAGAATCCTATTATCCCACGCGACATTTCTACTCCCAAAACTCCACGTTATCTCGGTATTCCAAATCTTGAAGGCAGCCATATGGCTTGGCGCTTCAGCAATGCTGATATTAATGGGCCTTATAGTTGTGGATCTTTTGATCTTACTGACTTTCAATTACTGTGGGATAAATTACGTTCGTTTGAACGCATGAATATAGCACAGTTGCGGAGCCAGGGAAGTTACCATGCATTAGAACCTGTAAAGGCTTCAAGGGATGCCAAATCTAGACTCCGGGCGCTTCAACTGGATGATGTTACTATGTTGCATAGTTTTCGCATACAGAGAAAGTGCCGTCTTTGGTGTATGCAACATGAAAACATTATGTCTATTTTATGGTGGGATAGAAATCACAAAGTTTATCTTGTTGAAAAATGACACGCCTAAAATTTCGCCTTAAGTTATCTGAACATCAATCGTTTGCCTTCGGTACCATTTATCGCCACGCTGAAAGAAAGCATCGCCGAGGAGCGGCGGTTGAGCCGGGTTGTCCAATCTTAGCGGCGCTCGTAAATGCATATGCAGGAGCCTGGTGAATACACAGGTGGTTGTATTACTCTGAAAGCTGTATAATTTCTCAGTAAAGGAGCCAACATAATCCCATGATTACTGACTACATTCACGAGGCTATGCGGCGCGCAAAATATAAAATCCTGGAAGACGGAACCTATTATGGGTGGGTTGAAGAGCTGCAGGGTGTTTGGGCTAATGGCCACGGTTTGAGCGCATGCCAGCAGGAGCTGCAGGCGGTGATTGAGGACTGGCTGCTATTAGGATTAAAACTGGGGCACAATATAACACCGCTTGGCGATATTGATCTTAACGTGCCTGTAACAGTAGGGCGCTCACATGAAAGGGCGTCTTAGGCTCACAGTTCCTAATCCACACACGGGTGATATTAGTGTCTCTTTATTAAGTGAGATTCTTGCACGTGGCAATATAAGCCGCCAGGAATGGCTAACGTCAAAATGACTGCGGTTAAGCCGGCTGCAGAAAGAATTCCATCCTAATTAACATATAAAATAGTAAGCTAATTAGACTTTCTGTAATAGCTTGCCAACTTCCGGTGGCCTGCGCTAATCTTGGATATTGAGATCATTGTTATACGGTCAGTTTTGGGAGTTGAAAAATGAGAGAAAAAACCAAAAAAGCCACATTTAACCTGCATGTTGATGTTCTTACTGCCTTAGACGATGTTATGGCCCGGAAAATAGTGCCCAGCAAGAATGCATTGGTG
>CAYLRS010000236.1:0-3500 GCA_964385895.1 uncultured Dehalococcoidales bacterium | reverse complement strand
GGCATATATTGCCTCTTCCAGGGGAATGTTCTCATAGAACTGGTCCTCAGCAAATTTGGAAAAGTACGCGGAAACGACGTCATAGGTTTTCTGTTCGAAGTAAAACTTCTTTAAATTTTTAAAAAATGATTCGCCTTGATTAATTAGCTTGAATTCTCTGACTTTGCGGTAAGATGGGGTCTTGGGATTTGAAACCAGTGCCTTAGCCCATTGTTTTGCGATTTCCCCGGCATGCTGCTCGGTAAAATTTAAGAGTTTATCAGCATATGCTACATACATCCTGGGTACCTCCCTCCTTTTATTCTGCGGCTAATTTACTATTTTCAATTTCATTATAAGTAGGGAAAAGATAAATAACAAGATACCAGGGTCACATATTGCAATTTGATATCAAGTTTTTTCGCAGCTTACTTCTTCCTGATTAGTTCAAAAACGACCGGGTTCACCGGGTCCGGGCAGGCCACCAGGCTCTTGTCAGGATCGTTTTCCCAGGGAAAAGAGCCACCATACGTCAGCACTGTAGCAAAAGGGAATAGTGCATAGAACGCCCAGGCACACATCCCGGCCGGTGTGCTATCTGAGATAACAAATTCGTCACCCACCTTGTGGCCAGCAGCGCATGAGCCCTTCTGAGATATAACCCGTGCAGCCAGCTTATAACTCCCATGCTCGGACATATTTCACCTCACACAAAACCGTTCTTTTCCGCAATATATCATTAAGTTCATTAAAAATAAAAAAGTTCACCGCAGAACCCGCACAATAGTGAATTACACACGGTGAACTTTTATTATTGTGGTTTAGTGTATTATTTCACTTCGACTTTAGCGCCAGCTTCTTCTAACTTTTTCTTTATATTTGCCGCTTCGTCCTTATTGACGCCCTCCTTAACTGGCTTGGGAGCACCTTCCACCAGGTCCTTGGCTTCTTTCAAGCCAAGTGTGGTAACTTCGCGGACAGCCTTGATGACTGCAATCTTGTTCTCGCCAATTTCTTTGAGTACTACATTAAACTCAGTCTGCTCTTCGGCAGCCGCCCCTGCAGCTCCACCTGCACCAGCCGGGCCTGCAGCTACAGCCATGGGTACGGCAGCACTTACCCCAAACTCAGCCTCCAGGGCTTTAACGAGTTCAGCAAGCTCCAGTACGGTCATGCCTTTTATCATCGCCACGATTTCTTCTTTTGTCATTGGATTATCCTCCTGCAATTCTTATTTTCTATGCTAAAAACAGATTGTAATTATTATCTTCACTATATTTGATTTTATGCTCCTTCTAACTGTTTTATCCTCGCCTGCAATATACCAGCCAGGCCGCGTAAAGGTGAACTTAGTACCCAGTGCAATGAATAGATCGGCGTTTTCAGACGGCCAACCAGTTGAGCAATCAGTACCTCTTTGAATGGCGTGGCAGCCAGGCTCAAAATATCGGCGGTACTGAGAATCCTGTCCCCCATCACTCCCCCTTTTATTTTCAGTACAGAACCAGCAGAACGTATGTGTTCCATCAGTACTTTTGCCGGCTTTATCGGATCGTCATAGCTCAAAGCAAGAGCAAGCGGACCCGTTAAAAACTGATCCAGCCCCTTTACGCCGGCTTTTTCCGCAGCAAAATGAGCCAGGGTATTCTTTACCACTTTGTATTCGACCCCCTGCTGATGAAGTTGTCTGCGCAACTGGACCATCTCCTTAGCAGTTAAGCCCCTGTAATCCGTTGCTATGGCAACCACACATTTGCTGAGATTGCCCGCAAGCTCATTGATCTTTTCTTCTTTTTTCTCACGTATCATAAAAATACTCCGTATAAAAAATTATCCCCGTGCCGTTGCACGAGGATCACTTCAATGCCAGTTAATGACATTGTGTAATTTGCCTCGGCAGGCTAATTATTAAACCTTGCGGCGCCTGCATTCAACGGCGATTACCAGTATTCTTTTATTCTTTTTTATGCACCAACTGCCAGGTCCATCATGGCCTTTACGTCAAGTTTCAAACCTGGCCCCATGGTGGTCGATAGTGAGGCTGTCTTTATATATTGTCCCTTCGCCCCGCTGGGCCTGGCACGCGCTATGGCCTCAATCAGAGCCATGAGGTTTTCATAGAGCTTTTCTTCATCAAAGCTCTTCTTACCTATCGGGACATGTATTATGGCTGTCCTGTCGAGACGGAACTCAACGCGTCCCTTGCGCACTTCCGAAATTGCCCGCGGCAGATCCGTAGCTGGAACAACTGTCCCGGCCTTGGGATTGGGCATCAGGCCACGCCGTCCCAGGATTTTACCCAGTTTACCGACCTTGCCCATCATATCAGGTGTCGCGATGCTGACATCAAAATCCAGCCAGCCTTCCTCAATTTTCTTGACAAGATCATCAGCTCCCACAAAATCGGCGTTAGCCTCAGTGGCAAGCTTGGCGCCTTCGCCCTGAGCAAAGACAACCACTCTAACCTGTTTACCCAAGCCGTTAGGCAGAAGTGCGGTACCCCTGACCTGCTGGTCAGCCGCGCGCGGATCCACACCCATTCTCAGGTGAAGCTCCACCGTTTCGTCAAAACTGGCATACGCAGCCTTCTTGGCGATAGATAGTGCCTCGCGTGGCTCATATATCTTGCTTTGATCAACTAGCTTCGCTGCCGTCTCGTACTTCTTGCCTCTGGTAGTCATATATCTACTCCACGTCGATGCCCATGCTGCGGGCCGTTCCTTCAATGATGCGGACTGCTCCCTCCAGATTAAGGGCATTCAAGTCTTTCTGCTTAACCTTGGCGATCTCGTTTATCTTGGCCTTCGATATCGTGCCCACTTTCTGCTGCCCGGTAGTACCGCTGCCCTTCTCAATATTCAGGGCCTTCTTCAGCAGGTCTGATGCCGGCGGTGTCTTGGTGATAAAAGTAAACGACCTGTCCTCAAATACTGTTATTTCAACAGGTACTATTGAACCCTCGAAAGACTTGGTACGGTCGTTGTAATCCTTGCAGAAGCCCATAATATTCACGCCGTGCTGACCGAGGGCGGGGCCAACCGGCGGTGCCGGTGTAGCTTTACCAGCCTGGATCTGTAACTTAACAATTGCTTTTATTTTTTTAGCCATTTATAGTTTCTCCACCTGTAAAAAGTCCAGTTCTACGGATGTTTCCCGACCAAAAAGGGTTAGCAAAACTTTTACTTTCCCTTTGCCCATATTTATTTCATCAACCGTACCAATAAAATCCGTGAACGGACCATCCATTACGCGAACGCTTTCTCCTTTTTTAAACCTTATCTTTACCTGGGCGACGCCCTCCTCTTTCTGCTTTAAGATCCTGTTAGCTTCACTTTCTTCAAGTGGCGTAGCTTCTTTGCCATCGCCCACAAAACCGGTCACACCTGGTGTTTCCCTGACTACCTTCCAGCTATCATGATCCATTATCATCTGGACCAGCATATAGCCGGGGAACATCTTCTTTTCCACGGTGCGGCGTTGGCCGGACCGTATTTCTATTTCATTTTCTTTGGGTATCTCAA
>CAYLRS010000235.1:0-3503 GCA_964385895.1 uncultured Dehalococcoidales bacterium | reverse complement strand
TGTACGAAGCAAAGTGCTCTTGCCCGCCCCGTTGGGTCCCACCAGGCTTACCATCTCCCCCTTGCCCACATGTATGTTGACCTTGTTCAGCACCTGAGCCGTATCAAAAAAGACACTTAGATCTTTAACTTCAAGATACAAGATCGTTAACCTCCACCCCGATATAAGCCTCGATTACACGTTTGTTCTTCACAACCTCGTCCGGCTTATCTACGGCGATTATTTGTCCAAGGTCCAAAACAATGACACGATCTGCAATCTTCATTAATTCAGCAAGTTTATGTTCAATAATGAGCATAGCTGGTCCTTCGCTGTGCAATCTGCCAAACCTGCCTCCTTTGTGAAGCCGCTTGATTGACTTGACTATCAGGCTGGTCTCAGCCGGATTCAGACCGCCAAGTGGTTCATCCAGGATAAGCAACTCCGGCTCCGTCGCTATTGCCCTGGCCATCTCAAGGCGTTTGAGATCGCCATGAGACAAAACTGACGCAGGTTCTGCTGCCAGGTCGCTAATGCCACAGAACTCAAGCGCATCCCTTGCCCTGACTTCGGCAGTTTTGACCCAGTCCCCTGCTCCCTTGGATCGTGGGCTCAAGGCGGATACCAGGACATTGGCAAGAACAGGCAAATTTCGAAACGGTTTGACAACCTGAAATGTTGTCGTCATTCCCATGGTCACGATTTTATGGGTTGGCCATCCGGTTATGTTGGTACCTTTGAACCATACATTGCCGGAGCTAGGTTTCATGATTCCCATTAGCAGCCGCGTAATTGTTGTCTTGCCTGCGCCATTGGGACCGATCAACCCTACGACCTCATCTCTATTGATTTCGAAGCTCGCATCGTCGACCGCTCTTAATTCACCGAAATCTTTTTCGAGATGCTCTACCTTCAGAAATGGAGACTCCATCTTATTCCTCCATTTCCCTTAGTTCTCTTCTGGATACCTTACCTACATCTGTCTTGGGAAGTTCACTAACAAATTCAATGATCCTGGGGATTTTATAATGCGCCAACTTATCCTGACAGTACTCAACAATAGCGGTTTCAGTTACCTTGCCCCGAGCATCGGTTTCTAAAACCACGAAGGCTTTGATATTTTCCCCAACTTGCTGGTCAGGCAAACCGATAACACCTACTTCCTTTACCGAAGGGTTCATTTTGATTACCTCTTCAACCTCACGGCTGTGCACCCTGTATCCCTTGTATTTGATAAGGTCCCTCACTCTATCATAGATATAGAAATAACCATCCTCGTCCATTTTGCCCAGGTCACCGGTGCGGAACCATGTTATTCCATTTACTATGGCCTCGGTTTCTTTCACGGCATCGGGTCGTTTCCAATAACCCTTGCATATATGTGGCCCTCTGACAACGATCTCTCCAATTTCACCGACTTCCACTAACTCATCTTTCCCTGGCTCAACCACCGCTGCCTGAACATTTGGAAGTGGAACACCGATGGAACCATAACGCGGTTTCCCATAGGGACTCCACATACTGGAACCTCCTTGCTCAGTGGACCCATAGAAATCATGCAGTTTGGTTCCGGTCTGCAATTCCCAATCCTTTGCGGTAGCCTCATGGAGGGCATCAGCGCCGGAAGCTACAACCTTCATTGAGCGCCAATCGATAGATTTAGTCTTGTCATAGTTTTTTAGCATTTCGAATATAGTCGGCGCCCCACCAAAGAATGTCACGTTGTAATTTCTGATATTACTTATTATGTCGTCGAGAGCAGGAGTGGTCAGGATTATTTGCGTCCACCCCCAGAAAATAGCGGTGACAACTTCCCAGATCATGCCGCCAATATGGAAAAAAGGCATGAAACTCAGCATTACCTCTTTGCCCTGCTCCAGTGGGTAAAAGCCTTCTATCATCTCTACATTTGATGTCAGGTTGGAGTGTGTAAGCATCACGCCCTTCGGCAAGCCTGTCGTTCCGCCAGTATAAGGGAGCACAGCGATGTCCTCAGTTGCATTTATATCTACTGCCGGTGGATTCGGGGAGTATTTCTTTAACAGGTCCTGCAACTGATAGAACCCTTCCTTCATTGCTATCGAACGGGACGGTACAGCCATTTTTTGATACACGATTTTCAATACGCTTTGGCCAAGGATCCTCGTAGATGCTGGAAGCGACTCGCCGATATTTGTCAAAATGACGGTCTTCAACTTAACTCCGGTCTTTTCTACTTTCTCCAACAAGATGTCCTGGCACACAATTGCCTTGGCGCCGCTATCTTCTAGCTGGTGCTTAATTTCGGAGGAAACATAGACAGGACTTATGGGTGAAATTATTGCCCCGGTCTTAAGAGTGCCATAATATGCAATGATAAACTCCGGGGAGTTCAAGAGCAGGAATGCTACCACATCTCCTTTCCTTACCCCGAGATCGTGCAAAGCTGCAGCGACCCTGTCAGCTTTTTCTCTTATCTCCTTAAAACTTATTTTCCTGCCATAAAATATAATGGCCGTTTTATCCTTCCATTTGTCTGTGGCTTCATCGAAAGCCTGACATAACGACTGATTGTGAATCGTAACGTCCGCTTTAACACCCTCTCGATACCATTTAAGCCAGGGGCGTTGATCGTACGATATACTCATGTTATATTTCCTCTTTTTGTTGAATTGTGAACTCCGGGAGAATTTTCAATGTGCTGGCCTTTTTCCCTTCTCCAAATGCAGACTTGCCCCGCATATTCTGCACTTCTTTCTGGTAAATATATTTATCACTTTGCATCTCAGGCAGGTGACTTCGATATGGTCCCTGATCCACGTTGTCAGCCCCATGGGCATGAAAAGGAGAACGAGTATCAGAACAATAGCCTGCAAAATTATTCTTATCTCCTCCCCAATTACGTTGAGGCGAAGCAGCTCAACCATGGGATGAAGAATGAACACTCCCACTACTGGCCCGTAGATGGTAGAAATACTCCCAAAAATCGACCACAGTATGGGATTAAAGGATAAAGTCAAAGTGAGGGTTGAAGGCCCCGCCACCCTGATCAGGTGCGCATACATGGCACCTGACAATCCAGCAAAGAAGGCGCTCATGGCAAAAGCAAACACCTTGTACAGGATCGTATTTATTCCAGAGGTGCGTGCGGCGATTTCATCTTCCCTGATTGCACGCATGATAACCCCGGTTCTTATGAACCTGCTCTGTGTATCAGTAAATTTCCACATTGTGAAGACCGATATAAGCATAGTTATAAACATGACGTAGTAATTGCCTATCGGAGTGGCAACCAGGCGGCTCAGGCCGGAAATCCCCATTTCCCCGCCGGTTAAATCGGGAAATAGCATGACTACACCGTTTAATACTACCGGAAACGCGAGGGTAACCAATGCCAGATAAAACCCACGCAGCCTAAGGGCAGGAAGGCAAACGATCAACCCTGTAAACACCGAGAATAGCGCTCCTATTAGAACAGAGATATATGGCGATAAACCCAGATTTACGTTGCATAAAGCTGACACATATGCGCCGACTCCAAAGAA
>CAYLRS010000234.1:0-3515 GCA_964385895.1 uncultured Dehalococcoidales bacterium | reverse complement strand
AGCAGTCCCGATCACACCTATTTATACGCCACCGGATGTAAAGTTTATCTGTAATAATTGCGAGGCGAAACTAATAGTTTGTGCTGACAGTAACCTCGGATATGTTTTGCAGGTGCTACCCGACACGCAGGTTGGAAACGTTGTAGTTACCGGGGTTGCAGAACTGCTGCCGGCATGGAAAAGGTTCATTGGCCGTGCTTTCGACAAGATCCCACATGGTAAAATTCCTTGGGCAGGGAATGTTTTTACGTTTAAACGTACATTAAAAATGGGTGTGGGAAAAAGCATCCCCGCGCAGCTAGCGAATGCAGATGACATTGCTGCCATAATGTATACGGGAGGTACCACAGGATTTCCTAAAGGCGTGCCACTAACGCATGCCGCCATGCTGGAAAACATGTACTGGGCGAGAAAAGCTAAGGAACAAGTCTTGCCGGCCTCCGGTGATATAGTTCTGCAGGGTGCGCCTCTCTTTCACATCCTGGGCCTGGGAGGAGGGCTGGTGACTCCTCTATGTATAGGCGGCGACACTGTTCTCCTGCCACCACGTGTAAATCTTGACGGTTTAATGGACTGGATACAAAGATACAAAGTCATCTCCTTATTCGCCGTACCTTCTTTTTACAGGATGATACTTGAGCATGACCGGGTGGATCAGTATAACCTGAGTTCTTTGCAGTATTGCCTTACGGGAGGAGACGTTGTGCCTCAGGATCTGCGCACAAGGTGGTATGCCAAATACCACAAGCAGCTTTACGAGGCTTACGGCATAACTGAAGCATCAGGAGCCGTATCGTTATCATTTGCTGGTGAAAAGGAACCTGAAGGCTGCGCGGGTAAACTATTACCGAGTATTGAAGTAAAACTTGTGATTCCCGGGACCACCGAACCTGTCCCACCAGGAGAAGCAGGTGAGTTGTTGCTGAACTCCAAATACGGCCCAAAACGATACTGGAACAGCCCTATTGATACCGAGTCCGGCTTCATCAAATTAGAAGGCAAAATCTGGTATAGGACAAAGGACATTGTCAGATTTGAGGAAGGTCAGTATATCTTCTTTGTTGATCGTGAGGCAGATCTGATAAAACATAAAGGTTACAGGATTGCTGCTGCGGAAATAGAACGGGTTTTACAGGAGCACCCGGCGGTAATTGCGGCCTGTGCAATTGGTGTTCCGGATCTAAAAGTTGGTGAACGGATAAAAGCATTTGCTGTTTTGAGAAATGACGTTAAGGGTGTGACAGCCCAGGAGCTTATCGGGTGGTGTAAAGGACGTTTAGCGCCCTACAAAGTACCCGAATACATTGAGTTCAGGGATTCACTTCCGAAATCCAAGGTTGGAAAGCTTTTACGCCGTGAAATCCGGGGTTACGAACGCAGGAAAGTGGAAGAATTCAAGTAGATATATATTGTTTGTCATCAGATATTAAACATCAGCAATAATTGTTTTCGCCTGATTAGAGACATCAGCCGAATATTAAAAGCCCGCGGTTTACAAACACGGGCTTTAATACTTTTAATTTGTGCACTACGATCTCTATTTCTTTAATATACTAACCGCGGCAATATGGTTCCAGCCAAAAACCTGACATATACCCACTTTAGGATTATTGGTTTGCCTTGCCCCGGCTTGTCCCCTCATTTGCCATACGATTTCGCATACTTGACCCAGTCCGGACGCACCGGGTGGTTCACCTTTGCATTGAATGCCGCCGCTGGGATTTACAGGTAGTCTACCGGTAACGTCAAAAACACCCCGCCTTAGCAACTTATATGCTTCTCCTGGCTTACAAAGACCAAGTTGCTCAATGTGCACTAATTCATGGGCCGACTCGGTGTCCTGTACCTCAGCCACGTTTACATCTTCAGGTCCCAATCCAGCCATTTCGTAGGCTTTCTTGGCAGCCAGCTGAACAACCGGGTATGCCTTCTTATTTATGCAGGTGCTTGGTGTTGAGCTTGGTTCAATTACCGACGGCGGATACTGAGCCGTTTGCATTACAGAGGCGGCAATGGTAATGGGTTGGCCTATATTAAATTTCTTGGCAGCCTTTTTGCTACATACAATGACTGCTGCAGCTCCGTCATCGGGTGTACAGAAATTATAGAGATGAAGAGGATAAGCCACCATCGGCGACTTTAACACCTGTTCTATCGTCAATTCGTTTTGAAACAGTGCCAGGGGATTCTTAGATCCATTTTTATGTGCCTTAACTGCAACACGGGCGAAGTCCTCTTCAGTGGCACCGTGGTCATACATATATTTCTGGGCAACGGTGGCAAAGGAAATAGGGCTGGCTTTCATACCAAGCCTGTTTTGCCACGGGTTTCCCAGTTCCTCAAACATACCCTTATGCTTGTCAATTCCGAACACAAGAACCACTTCGCATGAGCCACTTGTTATGGCGTCTTTTGCAAGCTTGAGCATGGCGCCGCCGGTAGCACACATCGCGTTAATCTCATAGATGGGTATTCCCGTCATGCCCACCTTGGCTAAAATCTCTATGCCAAGGCCGGGACGGTTAATGACAACGCGACCGCATAGGGCAAACTGTATATCCTGGTAAGTCATTTTTGAATCTTTTAATGCCTTTAAAATGGCTTCGATAGCAATATCAGCTGGATCTTTCTCCTGGAACCTGCCGAATTTGTGCATACCAACTCCAGCTATCACAACGTCGCTCATAGTGCCTCCTTTTGTTCAGATCTATATATTATTACAATAGACTGCATTTCAATTCGCCTTCTTTGGCTGGAATTTATAAACCATGACGTCATTGCCTTCTTTGTCCTCTTCCAGCTTTTCGAAAATCAACTCGAATTCCATGCCCACCTTCAGCTTTTTCGGATCATTTTCGCTAAGAAGCGAAAACAAAACCAATCCTTCGGGGAGCTCGATCCACCCGAGGCCATATGGAACAAATGGTTCAGGTGGTTTATAAGGGGGAGGTGCCGGGTAAAACATTACAGAAAAGGCATAAAGCTTACCCGTGTTAGTCAGAGCTATTTCCTCGAGGTCCTGGCTCTGGCAATTTTCGCACATTTCCCTCTTTATAAAAAAGAGTTCTCCGCAACTCCGGCATTTGCTGCCGATTAAATGTCCTTTGTCTCCGGGAGATTGTGGGAGTTGCATCATCCCTTCCATAAGGGGGACTCGTTTTTTAGCATTATTGCCCATTATTTAACCTCCGTTTTATTACATCAATCAAAGTTGTTGACACCTGATTGCAATAAGAAATCTATAGACGGCAGAACTATTAGCTACCCTTAAAGATATGTGCCCAATTTTTGGTCTTTATCATGAGTAAAACCAAGGTTATAGCAACGTTGTTTACAACCTGAGATTATTAAATTATAATTTAAACCCAGGCAAACTGCATTAATTAACCAGTCAATTAATGTATAATATCGCAGGCAGTTTATATCACGAATCAGTCATTGTCAAGGTTAATCGAATTCTGTGTTGATGTTCTATGATTTTGTCACCCCTTAACTGTTCAGTGAAAATGTCACCT
>CAYLRS010000233.1:0-3515 GCA_964385895.1 uncultured Dehalococcoidales bacterium | reverse complement strand
ACGATAGCGATGCCGCCGCTGTGACGCTGGCGGCCCTGCTCAAAGGCATCAACTGCCACGTGAACCTGATTCCTTTTAATGCTGTCACCGGCAGCGGATTCCGCAGGCCCGGCGCCGCGAGGGTGACGGCATTCCACCGTGTCCTTGAGGCTCAAGGCATCACGGTAACTCAGAGGGAGCAGCGCGGTGAAGGCATAAATGCGGCCTGCGGTCAGTTGCGCAGGCTAACGTAGGGCCGACTTTTGAGACAGGCTCTTCAGACCCGTCCGCACGGCTGGCACGGCTAGTTCAATTTGACTTTGCGAGTCACTATGATACAATTTGGCGGGTCAATCAATGTGGCGTAACCACCTGCGCAGTTTGCATATAAAAGCAGGCGGTAGAAAGTTTGTGGATGGGCAAAGTTCCGCTGTCAGGCGATGAATAGCTTCGGCTACAGGAATTGAAATACTTACAGGGAGGTTGAATTTGGCAGCACAGTATTCATGGTATAAGAGCTACGATAAGGGGATTCCCCATAGCCTGGAACCCTACCCGGCTGTAACGTTCCTTGACGTGGTAGAGGATGCAGCCAAACAAAGGCCGGATCACCCGTTCCTTATATTCAAAGGCAAAAAGATCAGTTACGCGGAGATGCTAAAACTGGTTAATACGTTTGCCGCAGCTCTAAAGGCTAACGGGGTGAAGCAGGGCGACCGTGTGGCCATACTTTTGCCCAACTGCCCCCAGGGTTTTATCAGCGCCTTCGGGGCCTGGAAGGCAGGCGCCATACCGGTTCCGCTGAACCCCATGTATACGGAATATGAACTGGAGCACTCCTTGAAGGAATGCGGCGCGGAAGTAGCTGTGGTGCTCACGCCGTTTTACGCGACGGTTAAAAAGATACAGGAGCGCACCAGGATCAGATTGGTCATTGCTGCCAATATCAAGGAATATTTGCCATCCTTCCTGGCGCTGATGTTCACCCTGCTCAAGGAAAAGAAGGAGGGGCACAGGATCGAGCTTAAGCCGGGGGACGCCTTGATGAGCGACCTCATGAAAAAATATGCCGGCGCTGCACCTCCGATCTATAAACCGACTTCAGACGATATTGCACTGCTGTTATTCAGCGGCGGCACCACCGGAGTTCCCAAGGGGGTTATCCTTACGCACAGGCACCTCATCGCCGAGGCGTGGCAGTTGAAGATCTGGAATTCAAATGTACTCACAGAGTGGAATGACAGGGTCATGATGATCATGCCTCTGTTCCATGTCTATGGCTTCGCCGGAATCATGGGCACCTCAATTATGGGGCACAACCCGCTGGTGGTGGTGCCCAACCCGCGCGACCGGGACGACGTGGTCAAGACGATACAGAAAACCAAGCCGAATTACCTGCCCGCGGTCCCCACGCTTTTTATAGCTCTATTGGAGCATCCTGCCGTCAAGGCCGGGAAGGTTGATTTCCAATCCATGAAGCTGTGCGTGGCATCGGCCGCGCCGCTGCTCCCCGAGACCAAGAAGCGCTTTGAGGAGCTCACCGGCGGCAAGCTGATAGAAGGTTACGGCATGACCGAGGTGACCGCGGCAATCACCCTCGGGCCGATCGAGGGTGAATGGAAGCCGGGGTCGGCTGGATTACCTCTGCCTGATGTTATCCTGCGTATAGTAGATGTCGAGACCGGCGAGAAGGAACTGCCGCCCGGGAAGGAAGGCGAGATAGTCGCCAGGTGCCCCCAGATGATGCAGGGGTACTGGAACAGGCCGGATGCAACGGCGGAGATGATCAGGAACGGCTGGCTTTATACGGGTGACGTGGGTTACCTGGACGAAGATGGTTACCTGTTCATCACCTCGCGCAAGAAGGAGCTCATCAAGCCCGGAGGCTTCCAGGTGTGGCCGCGCGAAGTGGAAGAGGTCATCAGCACGCATCCCAAGGTGGCCGAGGTGGGCGTGGCCGGCATTCCCGACCCCTACCAGGTGGAGGCTGTAAAAGCCTGGATAGTGCTGCGCCAGGGCCAAATATCTACGCCGGAGGAGATTCAGACATACTGCCGCGAGAAGCTAACCGCTTACAAGGTGCCCAGGCAGGTGGAGTTCAGGCAGGAATTGCCCAAGACCCTGGTGGGCAAGATATTGAAGCGGGTACTCGTGGAAGAGGAGATCGCCAGGCAGAAGGCAGCCAGATCATAATCATAGCAAGGTAATTAGGCGTGTGACGCTTAATCATAAATTTTAGTTTTACAGGAGGTATCGCATTGGCCGAATATAGATGGCTAAAAAACTACGACCCGGGAGTTCCGCATTCACTGGAACCTTATCCCCAGAAGACGCTTATTGATTATGTGGATGAAGCGGTCAGGGAACATCCAGATTACCCCATGTTACTCTTTAAGAAAAGGAAGATGTCGTATGCCGAGGTAAACAAGCTCAGTGACGAGTTCGCCGCTGCGCTGGTGGCAAAAGGGGTGAAGAAAGGCGACCGTGTGGCGCTGCTCATGCCCAATTGCCCGCAGGCAATCATCTGCCGCTGGGGCGCCTGGAAAGCCGGTGCGATACTGGTGCACCTCAACCCCACATACACCGATTCCGAGCTGGAGCACGCCCTTAACGATTGCGGCGCGGAAACCGTGGTGGTGCTCACAATGTTCTACAACCAGTTTAAGAAATTACAGGCGCGCACCAGGGTAAAGCTGGTCATTGCAACCAGCATCAAGGACTACCTGCCGCCGCTGCTCAAGGTGCTGTTCACTCTTGTCAAGGAGAAGAAGGAGGGCCACTACGTAGAGCTCCAGCAGGGCGATTACTGGCTCCTGGACCTGATAGCTAAACATGCAGGCGCCAAAAGGCCGGATGTCAGGGTAACGCCCGGCGATTACGCGCTGATACTTTTCAGCGGCGGCACTACGGGCACACCGAAGGGTGTTATAGGCACTCATCATTCACAGGTGGTCACCGGGCTGCAGTTCCAGACGTGGTTCGGGAAAGAGGTAGAGCCTTACAAGGACGTACTGATGGCGCTGTTGCCTTTGTTCCATTCATTTGCCACTTACGCTGTAATGAGCACGGCGATAGTGGCACACCTGCCTATCTCGCTGGTGCCTAATCCCCGTGACCGCGAGGACCTTATTAAGACGATTCAACACGACAGGCCCGCCTTCTTCCCGGCCGTTCCGGCCCTGTACATAGCGCTGCTGGAACACCCACTGGTCAAAGCCGGGAAAGTCGATTTCAAATCGATGAAGTTTTGCGTTTCAGGCGCGGCGCCGCTGCTGGCTGAAACTAAAAAACGTTTTGAAGAGTTGACCGGTGGACGCATAGTGGAGGGCTACGCACTTACCGAGACCACGATGGCCGCCTGCGTTACACCCTACAAGGGCAAGTGGAAGCAGGGCTCCACGGGCATGCCTTTACCGGATGTCGTGGTGAGGATCGGCGATATCGAAACAGGTGAGGGCGAGATGCCGCCCGGTAAAGAAGGCGAGATCGTTTTCAAAGCGCCGCAGCTCATGGTGGGGTACTGGAACAAGACGGAA
>CAYLRS010000232.1:0-3520 GCA_964385895.1 uncultured Dehalococcoidales bacterium | reverse complement strand
AGGAGCTGCTTGGCTTCGAGCAGGAAGCGAATATGCTGAAAGCCAATCTTAGAAAGAAAGACGACGTGTTGCTGGATCTTATGGAGAAAATCGAAGCCGGCAAAACCAGCTTCAGAACGCTGCGCGATAAATTAGCCGTGGCTGAGAAAAATTGGCAGAAGGAAAAAGACGAGCTTGCCGTCCAGGCTGAAGAGACAAAAAAAGAATTAAGTGGCCTCGAGAAGAAGTGCGAAGACACACTGAGTATGCTGGACAAGGCTACGCTAAGTACCTATGAAGGTATAAAGGGAAGGAAGGGGATGGCTGTGGTGAAGGTGGAGCAGGGGAGGTGCCTGGGTTGCAGGGTGGCTTTATCGGTAAGCGAGTTACAGAGAGTGCGCGGTGAAGCTGTTGTGATCTGCAGCAACTGCGGCCGCATATTGTATTTAAGCTAAATTATTTGACCTGCCAACTGACAAGTTGTAGAGTAAAACAGCCAAGCAGGCCGGGTGACCGCTGCGATTTAGAAAATCGCAGAGGAAAGTCCGAACTCCGCCAGGCAGGGTGCTGGGTAACGCCCAGGAGGGGTGACCCTACGGAAAGTGCAACAGAAACATACCGCTTCCTGAATAGGGAGTAAGGGTGAAATGGTGAGGTAAGAGCTCACCGGCGGCCGGGTGACCGGCCGGCTGTGTAAACCCCACCCGGAGCAAGACCTAATAGGGGGCTATGGCATGCCTGGGCTGACCCCGGGTTGGTCGCTTGACCGTAGTGGTAACATTACGGCTAGATGGATGGTCATCGCTCCGGTTTAACCGGAGGCACAGAATTCGGCTTATAGGCCTGCTTGGCTAATATGATTTACATAATAATATATTCGGCATTATATGAGAACTTGTCGAATTTGATTTTATAATAGTCTAACTATGAGTTCTGAGGGAGAAAATACATGTTGCTGAAAATATCAAAAATACTGGGGATTATATTAGCGGTAATTATGCTATCTGCATCGATACCGCTTGCGGGTTGCGAATCGAAATTCCTGCCCAGTGAGTCTGATAACAAGACGCTGAGCGGGTTGCCCCCCGAGTTCTTAATGCTCAGCCAGGCGTGGCAGGTACTGCAAAAAGACTATGTGGATAAGAATAAGCTGGACCCTGTCAAGCTGGCGCAGGGTGCCGTAAGGGGTATGATTGATGCGGTGGGCGATCCCTATACTGCGTATGTTTCGCCCGATTCTCATAAGCTGGAGATGAGCGGACTCCTGGGTAAATACCAGGGTATAGGCGCTTATATAGGGAAAAAGGACAAGAACATCGTCATTACCGCTCCGATAGCGGGTTCTCCCGCCGAGAAAGCCGGACTTAAAGCGGGTGATGCCATATTGAAGATAAACGGGGAATCGACCGAGCTTTTAAGCACGGCGGAAGCCGCGCTGAAGATCCAGGGCCCGGCCGGCACCCCGGTAACCCTTACTATCGGGCGACTCGGCACAGTCGAGCCTTTTGACAAAGAGATTGTCCGGGGAGAGATAAAGCTTGAGTCTATTAAGTCCGAGATGAGGGGAGATGTAGCCTATATCAAAATACAGCAATTCGTTGACTCCTCTAATGAGGATTTAAAGCTGGCGTTGCAGGACGCCTTGAAGAAAGGCGCTAAAGGCCTGATCCTCGATCTGCGCAATAACCCGGGCGGATTGCTGAACCAGGCGGTTGATATAGCCAGCCAATTCCTGCTCAGGGGAATCGTGGTCAAAGTGGTTGACAGCGAAGGCAACGAGCGGCCCTATATGGTCAAGCCAGGAGGCCTTGCCAGGGATTTGCCGGTTATCGTTCTGGTAAATGAGGGCAGTGCCAGCGCCAGCGAAATCTTAGCCGGGGCGCTTCAAGCAAACGACAGGGCCAAACTGGCCGGTCAGAAGACCTTCGGCAAGGGGAGCGTGCAGGTGATACGGCAAATGGATGACGGCTCTGCCATCCATGTTACCATAGCCAAGTTCTATACACCCGCGGGGAAGGTTATTAATGGGGTAGGACTAACGCCTGACTTTGTCCTGGAGCTCAAAGATGAAGAGCTGGTGAAATGGGCCGAGGATTATCTCAATAAACTACTTCAACCCGGTAAGAGCTGATCACAGCTTAACCCATCGTTAACAGTTCAGCGCTTCGCCATATCCGCGAAATAGCGATGGAACCTCAGGTCACCTGTCAATTCTGGGTGAAATGAGGTAGCGAGCAAGTTTTTCTGCCTGGCAGCCACAATGGCCCCGTCTGGCAATTTTGCCAGCACCTGCACATTTTTCCCGGCACTTTCTATATACGGGGCGCGTATGAAAACACCGGGGAAAGGCCCATCTTTGAAGGCGGATACATTGAGCTTAGCCTCGAAGCTATCCACCTGCCTGCCGAAGGCGTTACGCCTGACTGAAATGTCCATAAGCCCCAGCGTTTCTACGTGCGTTGAATCTGGATTATACACTTTCTTAGCCAGACATATCATGCCGGCACAGGTGCCCCATAGGGGGATTCCTTTTGCATCGAGCTTCTTTATCGGGTCAATCAGGCCGAAAACCTGCATGAGGTTCATCATGGTCGTGCTTTCCCCACCGGGGATGACGAGGCTATCCACGTTTTCCAGTTCTGCAGGTAACCTGATCTCAACGGCTTCGATCCCGAGCCTATCAAATGCTTTGATATGTTCTATAAATGCGCCCTGTAAGGCAAGTATGCCGAGCTTCATTAGCAATAGTCTCTGACAGTGGTGTATTTTACAGGACAGGCAGGTATTTTTTAATTTCGTACTCGGTGATCTGGATCCTGTACTGGTCCCATTCGACTTTTTTATTCTTAATAAAAGCATTGAAGAGATGGTCGCCCAGGGCTTTTTTAACCAGGGAGCTCTTCTCGGTCAACATAATAGCCTCGTAAAGGTCAGGCGGCAGCGTTTTTATACCGCGGCGCTTCCTCTGCACCTCGGTCATCTCGTAGACGTTCTCCTCAACAGGCGCCGGAGGTTCGTAGCCTTTTTCGATGCCTTCCAGGCCGGCGGCGAGCATTACACTGAAAACGAGATAGGGGTTGCATGCCGGATCAGGAGAACGGTACTCGATACGCGTTGCCATCTCCCTGCCGGGCTTATATTCCGGAACGCGTATAAGATCGGCGCGGTTGCGCCTTGCCCAGGATAGGTAGACCGGGGCTTCGTAGCCGGGCACCAGCCGTTTATAAGAGTTTACCCACTGACTGGTGACCGAGGTTATCTCCGCAGCATGCTTGAGTAACCCGGCGATATAGCTCCTGGCCGTTTTAGAAAGATGGAAAGGGTCGTTTTTGTCGAAGAAAGCATTCCTCTCACCTTTGAAAAGCGACTGATGGACATGCATTCCACTGCCATTCTCGCCGAAGATCGGTTTGGGCATGAATGTTGCGTATACTCCATTTTCCATGGCTATCTGCTTGACGACCAATCTGTAGGTCATCACATTGTCTGCCATGGTCAGGGCATCGGTGTACCTCATGTCTATCTCGTGCTGACTGGAAGC
>CAYLRS010000231.1:0-3528 GCA_964385895.1 uncultured Dehalococcoidales bacterium | reverse complement strand
TGCTTCGCTGCCTGCCACGCCTTCGGCTCGCAGCTTCGGCTCACCGCAATGACATCGTGGTGCGCGAGAAAGTCAACCTTTTTCCTTGCCCGTCCTGGCACCTGATATGACGGCAACCACAACACATACTACCAGCGCCGCGATAACAATCCATAACCAGAAATTAATGCTTACAAATGACAGCGCGCCCTGTTGTGCTGTTTTATTTTCAGAGACGGGCGGTGGATTTGCGGGAAGCCCGGGCTGGGGTATGCCAGTGGTCCGGTTGTCAACTACAGAAGGCGGCGCTGGAGGTGTCGCAGGCGTCTTTGATTTATTTTCCGCAACGCTGAACGAAAGCGGTTGAGACCATTCACCCGTGCCTTTCTCCCCGGTGACCGCCTGTACCACCCTGACCTTCCAGTAATACGTTTTCCCCGTTTCGATTCCTGTTTTATCTATAAGGTTCCATGAAGGGGCACGCCTGTTCTGCGGGGAGATGGTTTTCTGCGTGATCACCTGGTTGAAGCTGCTGTCCCCGGCAAGCCATAATTCATAGGCTAAAGCTGCCGAGTTGTGCTTCCAGACAAAGGTTATATCGTCTACGGAGTTGTCCGTTATGAAAACAGGTATGATATCCTCAGCACCCGGTGATATAGCTATGGGTGCGGCGAAAAGCAGCTCTTTCGGAGGAGGGGGTGGCGGCGGGGTATACTGCGGGCTTGGCGACAGGCAGTCGCAGAAGTTCCATAGCCTCCCGGTGCTGGCCGGATAGCTGTAAGGCCTGTTGTCTATCGCCCAGAGGTTGATGCCCGAGGAGAGCTTGAGCGATATTGGTTCGCGTGTAAAGACCACGCCGGGCAAAAGCCCGGTGGCCAGTACATCCCACTCGATGGCGGGAGGCCCCAGTGATTCGGGTGACAGAGTACGGTCAACTGCTGCGCCGGGCAGATTCTCAGTTGCGCCGTATAAAGTGCCCATCTGTGCCAGACCCCAGAACCTTGCGTTGGGTGCACCCATATATTCCCACGACGGGCTCATGCCGATCACATAGTTATAGATATCACTGCCGGGGCTGTCACTGGCCGCGTAGATTATTGCGGCTTCGCGGAAGCGGTAGTCTACGAGCGCGTGAATATGGCCTGCTATGGGAAACGGCGTTGTGACTGCGAAAGAAGCGCCGCCGTCGAGGGAGAAGGCCGTCCTGGTATCGGCCGTATCTCCGCCGACTACTATGACGCCGGTCGGCGCGGCGAATATGGTATGGCCGGCGGACAGTGTTGTGGCAACCTGCTGCGACCACTGCGGTATGAGCGAGGATACATTTCCCCTGCGCATATAAGTAGAAGACAGCACGTAAACAAAACGGGCATTGTTCAGGCTGGTAACCGAGAAATCGTTGACCACCATGCCGGGCAACAGTTCCTTCCACGTCTGTCCTGCGTCCTGTGATTGCCTGAGGTCGTTCGTACTCCTGGAGGCCAGGAATATCGCCGGGTCATTACCGAAGTTGCTCATGCGCAGGATAAGGTCATTGCTGCTGGAGAGCAGGCAGAGCACGCGTTCCCATGATTTCCCTGAGGTCTGCCCGGTGCTGCGCCAGATGCTGTCGAGGCTGGCCCCTTCGGTGTTTATGGAAGCGAGATAGATGGTATTGGAATCCGCCGCTACGGCGACGTCTGAAAGGAAGCTGATATGCGTATCGATGAGGCTGAGCTGGTCCCATAATCTGCCGTTGTCCCTGCTGATTGAAAAGGCAGACTCGTCCAGCGCTACACCATTAAGATATCCCGATGGCCAGGGAGTATTCAGCAAAGCTGAGCTGGTGCCGCAGTAAGCACGGCTGCCATCGGGCGTCCAGGCTACCTGGGCATTGCCGTAGCCGGAGGTTCCCGCTCCCGTGGGCGGTTTTTCCGCCGGGTACCAGCAGGTTGCCGGGCAGGTGTTGGGGGCATCGGTGAACCAGGTCATCACGGTAGCCCGTACCGGGTCACCGAGGACTTCTCCGGCAAGGAGCTTGCCGCTGGCGTAAGTCCCGAAATAGGATATGCTGGAGATCCTCTTGGAAGATGTAGCTGTCATCAGCCAGTAGACTATATTGTTATCAAGACGGTAGATGCCCGCATTGCCGCCAGATGCATCCAGGCTGATATAGGCGCGGCACAGGCTGGGCGCCTGCCCCGAGAAATCTGCCGGCAGATCTACATCACCTGTTATGATCTGGTTGGCTTTGGGGGAGGTGCCTGCCCCGCCGGTGGTAATTTCGGGCGGACCGCCTGCATAAATAGCATTCCAATTGGTGGTATTCGCGTTAAGGTCGCGTATCCCCACGTTGAAGAAAGTGCCGGCCGCATTTGTGTATAAGACGGCGATAGACGAATCGGTTCTATAGCCGGGCGAGAATTTCAAGGATAGCACGTCTCCGCCAAATCCCTGCGCCACCCAGGTACCCCCGATTCCGGCAGATTTACAGGTAAATATGGTTCCCGCGCCCGCTCCCGTTCTGGTACCGGCGGCAATATCGTAATTACCATAATACGGTGAAACGGAGATACTGCTGATGTTAGCGGGTGCTGCCAGGTTGGTATCATTCCAATTCTGACCGCCGTGAACGGAGACAAAAACGCGGCGCGGCAGGCCCAGGGTACTGGTGACCGCAGCCACGAAGAGAGGGTTATCCGGCGCAACGGAGATATTCCAGGCGGGCAACACAGCGCCTGCCGTTACTAAATAGTTGCTCAGGTCGTTCCAGCTTGTACCGGCATCGTCGGAGCGGTAAACGCGGCTGTTTGCCGTATCCGTATCCACCGCGTACATGGCCCTGCCGTCAGCCCCGATTACAAAGGCGCTGACTTCAGAGGGGCTTACGATGATGTTGAAGTAATTGCTCGGGGTATCGACCATGCTCCATATCATCCTGCCTGCCTGTGCGGGAGCGGGTGCCAGGACAAGTGGAATCATGATGGAGAAGGCAACAAAGGTAGTGGTCACCAGGTGTAGTTTTTTCATTTTTTCAAAGTATTAGCGATAGCTTCAAATACTTAAACGCATAACTCCGTTACAGGGTTTACCACGGGGTTGTTCAATAAATACAATCAGGCCGGAAGCTGGTCCGGGGATATGATCTGTGAAGCGGCAATATCCACCTCTGGCATGCCGTCTGTATAATGTGGGATGGGTGGTTTTAGAGGCTGCTTTGGGCCATAGTTCCGCTCTTCATTAATGGTGTCGAGCAGGCTGTAGACTACCTCAGTAGTGCCTTTGTGGGTTCCTTTGTGGCCTGCAGGCAATTTGCACACATGTAATTCCCATTCATTATAGGTCTCCCGTGTCCAGGTGACCGTACGGCCACCGGCAAGTGCGGCGCTCTTCTTGTCGCCGGGTATTACGGTGATCGGTTTGATATTCGTATTGCGCCAGTGCGTTACCACCGTCCGCAGCAGCTTTTTAGTGGCAGAGCCGCATTCTTCACCTGCCGGAGTTTTTTCTGACGAGGAGTCAACCGTAGTGATGAATTCAGGTGACGGCAGGCTCTTCTTCTCGGGTGAT
>CAYLRS010000230.1:0-3529 GCA_964385895.1 uncultured Dehalococcoidales bacterium | reverse complement strand
TCAAATCTAGTCTTCTTTTCAGTTCGCCTAATTTATCATCATCCAGGCCAAAATTGGTACGTAACTTGAACACTTTAATTGCCGGCAGCGTAAATATTGCCTCCGCTCCGGTCAGAGATAATAGTCTTTGAAGCTCGGCCTGCATGTCAACTTCACAGGGTATAGAGAGAGTAATCCAGATATTAAAGTCATGGTCTCGTTCATAGCCATGGCTTACTCCCTGGTGCTCATTGAGAAACTGCTCAGCTCTCTCTATACGATCGTTGGCTATTTTCATTGCTACAAGCGTACCCTGATAGCCAAGCCTTCTTGCATCCAGTACCGGGCTTATCTGGCGTACGACGCCTTTTACTTTGAGCTGGTGAATACAGTGAATTACCTCACTACCGGATATACCCAGTTTTATCCCTAGGTCAACGTATGGCTCCCTCGTCAGTGGGAACCCCGTCTGAAGAAGGCTGAGTAGCTTACGGTCGACATTATCAAGATCAGTGTCAGACATTTATTAAATCCTGTGCGGAGCTAATGGCTGGTGCAAACAATAAGGCTCAGCCTCGAGAAAATCTCCGCTAGCCTCGTAGGCGCGTGCCCGGCAGCCTCCGCATGCCCTCTTATATTCACAGACACCACATTTGCCTTTGATGTTGGTGAGGTTCCTCAGGTCCTGAAACAGAGAGGAATTAAACCAGATCTCACCAAAAGATTGATTTTTAACATTTCCAGCTTCTACGTCAAGATAGCCGCACCCCTGCACTCTTCCCAGGTGAGATACAAAGCAGAAGCCCGTGCCGGCAAGACATCCGCGGGTAACCGAATTTACCGGACCATGAAGAGTGGATAGAGATTTTGCCACCGGATCTTTCACACTATCCTGCTTTTGCATTATTACACGTAAATAATGAGGGGCATCGGTTGGCTTGAAAAAGATCCTGTCCCCCAGTTCCAGTTGTTTATCATATATCCATTGCAGTGTTTTCTCATATTCCGTGGAAGAGAGCTCTACTGATTTCAGTCCTTTGCATCTTCCCGTCGGTACCAGGAAAAACGGGTGAAAGGCAATGGCTCCTACCTTTAGCGCCAGGGCAAGGAGTTCGTCTAAATAAGATATGTTCAGTCGGGTTAGAGTGCAATTAATCTGGAGTTCCATGCCTGCTTTCCGAACATTAGCAATGCCGGCCATTGCTGCTTCGAAGGCACCAGTTTTGCCCCGAAATTTATCCTGAAGCTCGGCGAGAGGGAAATCCAGGCTTACAGCGATGCGTGATAGCGGGATATCCTTCAGTTTAGCTGCTGTTTCCTCCGAAATCAGCGTGCCGTTGCTCCCCATAACTACCCGCAGTCCCTTTGATACCGCATATTTAGCGATGGAGAATATGTCTTCACGGACAAGTGGCTCACCGCCGGTAAGGATAATAATCGGTCTACCCACTTCCAGTATCCCGTCAACAAGGCGAAAACATTCCTCAGTCGATAGTTCGCCCATACTCCGGTTGCTATCTGCAGAAGCACGGCAGTGGGCACAGTATAAATTGCAGCTACGGGTTATCTCCCAGGCTACGAGCCGCAACCTGGGTTGAATGATAGTATCTTCGCTGAATTCTGTAACCACTTTATGATCCAATTTCCCGGTCGCTGAGATAGCATGCCGGGTCTTCTGCCCAGAGGTCGTTATATACAGCTTTGGCGCGCACCCGTAGATTACCGTTACAGAGGTCAACATATTTACACCGGGCGCAGCGTCCCTTGAGTAGCTTCTTACGATTTCTTAATCCCTGCAGGAGCGGCTCTGATGTGTCCATCCAGATCTCGCCGAATTTTCGCTGCATCACATTGCCTAAAGAGTAGTTCTGCCAGAACTGGTCGGGGTGCACGTTCCCCCGGTCATCAACGGCGCCTATCCTGAGGCCGGAGTTGTTGCCTCCATTGATTTTGAGCAATTCTAATATCTGGCCGGCGTGTTTTGGGTCACGTTCCAGTGTCTTTAAATACAGGTACACGCCGTCTGCGTGATTGCCCACGGTGAGAACCTCTTTGCGCAGGCCGCGGCCGTGCATATCCAGGGTATGCTGGCAAATTGTGTCCACCGCCCGGCGGGTTTGGGAGTGCGTGACGTCCTGTTGCCGCAGGCCGTCTCCCCGCCCGGAATAGGCGAGGTGGTAGAAACAGACCCGGTCGATGCCCTCTTCTTCTATCAGGCGGAAGATCAAGGGGATTTCCTCGTGGTTATACCTGGTAATGGTCAGGCGTAGAGAAACCCTGACTCCGCGGGCAACGCAGTTGCGGATCCCCTGGAGAGCATCCCGGTAAGCCCCCTTTTTACCGCGGAAACGGTCGTTGGTAGAGCTGATGCCGTCCAGGCTGATCCCCACTTCAGCAAAGCAGATCTTTTTAATCGCATCGGCTGTTTTATCATTGATGAGCGTCCCGTTGGTGGAAAGGGCTACACGTATACCGCGGCTTGAGGCGAAGCTGGCAAGCTCAAACACGTCCTTCCGCAACAGCGGCTCGCCGCCGGAAAAGAGAATAACAGGCACCTCGAATTCTGCCAGGTCATTGATGAATTTCAAGCCCATAGCCGTGTCCATCTGCCCATCTGAGTCCCGGTTAGTGGCACTGGCATAGCAGTGGATGCAGCGCAGGTTGCACTGCCCGGTGCAGTTCCAGACAACCACCGGCATAGCCGCATCCGGCTTGCCTGTTCCTGTGGGGCCGGGCATCCTCTCCCTGTAGCGCAGGCTGTCACCCGGGCTCACCGTGCCGCATAGCAGACGTGAGATCGATATCATGCGGGATATCCTTCTTTGCCTGCGCTCTTATACTGTTGGTGTGCGGCGATCATGGATACCAGGGTTTCATCGATAAAGCGGTTGGCCAGGGGTATGGCCTCCGCGATACGCCCGCAGTAGGCCTCCCGTCGGCCCATCAGGTTGGTGGCTGCCTGCATGATGGGGTCGCGGTGCATGAGGAAAGCTTCCACCGAAGCTGTGAGGGGCAGTCCCAGCTCGGCCAGCACCCTGCCGAAGCCGCTGCCGACATCACGGGCCATAGCCAGTGTCTCCTCCCTATGCGCAGGTTCACTTACATACCTGGTGATGAGGTTGAGCAGGCGTCGGCCCAGGTCGGCCAGTTGCCTCTGGTGCGACTCATCGGGTCTGACAGCCTGTGAAGTGCTGTTGAGAAAATTGCGGGCAATTTCACGGTGGCGGTTGGTCGTGTCTTCTATCTCAACAACCAGGTCTTTAATGCCCAGCACCTTCTGGCTGGATCTCGTGAATTTCTTCAGGTCGGACTTTGAGTAGCGCCGGTGGCCTCCGGGGGTTACAAAAGCCTTTAGCTTCCCGTCGTCCGTCCACTGGCGGAGCGTAGCCTCATTAACACCAAGGATCTGGCTCGCTTCTCTTATGCTGACTAAATCTGCCTGTTTCAAGGTCTTGCCTTTTTACCATGTATGATCTGAACGAAAAATTCCTAACATTAAAGCTTATAAAATTCTATAGAAATTTGCAATTATCTATAGAAATCTTGGCGA
>CAYLRS010000229.1:0-3530 GCA_964385895.1 uncultured Dehalococcoidales bacterium | reverse complement strand
CCAATATCTTCGATCGAGGGATTGCCGCGGCCTCTTCGAGGCCTCGCAACGACGTGGTAAAGGCGGGCGGACATTTATGTCCGTCCCAGCACTACACTCAGGCGATAGCCGCATATACAACTAGATAGTGCAATACCGCTCCAACCAGTACCCACAGGTGGAATATCTCGTGGAAACCGAATACGCCCGGCCAGGGATTGGGCTTTTTCACAGCGTAAATCACGGCGCCGATGGAATAGGCGATACCACCTGCAAACAGCAGGATTATCGAGTTAAGTGGCATGGCGGCCAGAAACTGGTTCAGCGGTATCAGCACCATCCATCCCATCAAAATATAAATGACAGTGGTCAGCCAGCGTGGCCCATGCACATAGAAAATCTTAAAAAACAGGCCCAGGAAGACCAGCAGCCACTGAGCACCTATGATACCCCAGCGCCAGCAGCCGTCCAGGTAGATATAGCTTATAGGCGTGTACGTGCCGGCTATCATAAAGAAGATGGCTATGTGGTCCAGCTTGCGCCACGGGTTGGTATCGTCCTGTTCTTTCTTCTGCCCGTGATAAACCGAACTGCTGACAAACACAAAGATGGCACACAGGCTGTATACAGTGGAAAGGATTATCTTTGGAACAGAGTCGAGCGAGCTATACAGCAATACCCCGTAACCGGCCAATGACGCGACCGCGCCTGTAAGATGCGAATAGAAATTAAAATAGTCGGCTTTTTGAACGGCCATTTACTAACCTTATATAATCAAGTGAGATCTTCAAGATGTCTTTGCGAGGAACATAGTGACGAAGCAATCTCCCCGCATTACGTCAGGCCATGCTCCTTCGATCGTAGGATTGCCGCGCTTCGCTCGCAATGACATTTCATTTTGCACCCGTCCAGGGCGTTAACCTGGGTATCCAGCGAGGTACGTTCTTTTTGTAGCGGCTGTATTCCTCTCCGAACCGCTTCTCCAGCCCGGGCTCCTCTGAAAGCATGAAATAGGCGTAATTCAACGCAAAAAAACAGGCAAACCATATGAGCAGACCGGCAGAGCCGAATACGATGGTCTCGCCCAGCAGCGTGATAAGCACCCCGCTGATCATAGGGTTGCGCACATAGCGGTAAGGCCCGATAACAACCAGCTTCCGCGTCGGCGCCCAGGGCGCCAGCGTGCCCTTTCCTATATTGATAAAAAGCTGGATAGTAACGGATAGCAAATATAGTCCGTAGCCCATCAGCACCGCACCGATCGCGATTAGAACCGGGTCCCAGGGTAACCTGAATCCCCAGCCCAGCTGGAATCCGCCCGTAGACCACAGGATAGTCAGCGGTACGACAAACAGTACCGTTACAGGAAGAATAAAGGATTTGACCTGCGATGCTACATCGTTCTTCATAACAACCGCATTATATCAGGAGATTCTCACCCTTTGCCCGGGGCAATCAGCTACTTTTATCATCGAGCACCTCTTTTACCACGTCGGGAAAATCTGAGATTATGCCGTCGATATCGAAACTCAATGCTTTACGCACGCTCCCGGCATCGGCACAGCCCCAGACAAAGACTATGAGGTTCCGGCTGTGGGCAGCGGAGACGAGATTCTCAGTGAGATGAGAGAAGTGGACGCCGATGAAGCGAGACTGGGAGAGCGAGGATATCTTTGATGGGTCATCGATGGCAAAATCCGTAATGAGCGCATGCATAATATCCGGAGCGAGGCGGGAAAGGGAGGAAATGATCTCACGGCTGAAGGACGCAAGCACTACCCTATCTAAAGCTGCGTGACTGCGCAGGATTTCCAGGAAACTATCAATAGCTTTAACCGTTTTAAGTTCAATAAGCAGTAAGATATCCCCGCTGCATAGCACCAACGACTCTACAAATGTGGGAACCTTATATTTACCATCCACCAGGTGCAGGCGCACCTGCTCAAGTGACATGTGCTCTATCTTAACAGCATCAATCTCATCATCGTGAAATACGACGAACTCCCCGTCGGCGGTCTCCTGGACATCGAACTCGATGCCGTCCACGCCAAGCTGGAGCGCCGCCTTAAATGCTTCAATCGTGTTATCCGGGAAATCGCGGGTGAGGCCTCTGTGGGCTATATTGAGGATCTTTCGCATTTTATTTATCCAGAATGGCTATGGCATCCATCTCGATGAGGGCGTCCCTGCTGAGCAGTTCCTTGACCACGATGCCGGTGGATGCCGGGAAGCTCTTACCAAAAAACTCACGCCTGACATCAGCAGTGGCCTTGTAGCCCTCCCTGGTGCGGATATAATCGCAGGTCCAGACTACATCATCAAAGGTAGCGCCGGCCGCTTCGAGTATCATCTTCATCTTTTCAAATATCGTCCTGTACTTCTCGGCGAAATCACCTTTGACCACCAGCTTGCCCGTTTCAGCGTCGATGGTAGTGGCATCCGTTCCTGATATGAAGAGCATGTTCCCCTTGCGTACGGCGGGCGCAAAGGTCAGGTGGTCAAAAATAGGCCATCCCGGGTTAACTGTCTCTTTTTTGCTCATGGCTGCCTCCCCTCTATAACTTTGAATTATAAGATTGCTATCGAAAATATTTGGTGAGCGCAGAAGCCGTGTGAAAAGGATCACTGATCACGACATTAGCTCCATAGAATTCCATCGCCCCTATGTCAGACGACACATTGCCGCTATTGCCGCGATCCACCATCCTCGCCACCACAGGAAAACCATCCCAGCCAGTAGCACCACCCAGCTGCGGGAAAACAATACCAACATTGAAAGACGTAACATTTAGGCCGTCGCGGAAGCCGGCAAGCACCCTGTAAACGCTGTCCTTGAGCGATTCGGTTAGACCGGGAGCCAGCACCATGAGCTCATTCAGCTTTAGCGCAGCCAGGTAGACCATTACCCGCGCATCGCCGTGCTGCCAGGCCAACCCCAGCGCCTCATGCGCTACAAAAAGGTCGTCAAAATAATCGCTACCGTGTTCTTTGCGGTATGCAACGGCTGCCCGCCGCAGCTGTTCCACTTTTGCATAATGGGAGCCGCGTCCCAGCACTACCTGCGCATGCCCGTGAGGTATGCTGGCGCCAGCACGGTTCATGCAGTTCCACAGGAAAAGGAAATAACGGGCAGACGGGTCAAATGCGTGGGCGCTCTGTGCCCACTTCCATGCAGTATCAAGGTAGTCCGCAACCTCACTGCAACCAAACTGCAGCGGGTCATAATTTTTAAATATAACGACGCCGTGATATCCTTCGTAATTCGCCACATTGCTGGCAGTAATGCAGTGCTTTCCCTCTATCCGGCCGAAAGGGTCCTCGGGCGTGTTTTCCAGTGGATTGGAGAAGGGATCATCTTCTGTTTCCTGCAAAACGGCAGGTTGCCCATAATGACCAGGGGAGAAATGATGGGGACGCAGCGATCTGAGCGGGTTGAATATGGAACATTCAGAAGTAACACGGTTGGAGACTTTTACAACCTTCTGGCTGGTAACACTTTCAACGGAGCCGAACTGCTTTTCGATCCAGGGGAGCATTTGCGGCGGTATATT
>CAYLRS010000228.1:0-3563 GCA_964385895.1 uncultured Dehalococcoidales bacterium | reverse complement strand
CTTTTATCTTTTATCTTTTATTTCTCTTTAAATGCGATATCGTCATACCAGGCTGTGCCTGAACAGCCAGCCATCAGGCAACATAGAGTGCAGATAGCTGCGCCCGGTGGGGCGGTGACATTACCCTGGTAATAAGTCCAGCCATTTGTGCCTTTAATATATGGCATGAATTCTGTCGCACTAATCCCTGTATTACCCGGTTCTTTCCAGTGCGGCACTATCATTGCACCGCCCTTTCCCTGAATACCTTCGGTTTTAATCCAGCACCCAACTGTATAGGATTTACCGGACTGAACCGGAATGTTCTGAAGCCATATCGCTTCCGGCCACGATGTATATGGTTCGAGTTCCATCATTCGTATAGCAACAGACGACTCTCCGATTCGGCCCGGCTCGGGATAGAGGAAAGTGGGTTTACAATTCTTTGACCATTGCCACCAGTATACAGGATGGGTACCGTAAATAGCCTCGAAGCCGGCATTTTGTAACTCGTTTTCTCTGGCAAAAGTATCAGATATATTTGGATTTGTTACATATACGCGGTTTCTTACTTCAATCAAATCGCGGTTATCGCATTGCAACTGATTATAGACAAAGGATACCTTGTTGTCCCTTAGAAAAGTCGAGTCCTGACATCCATTCTTTAGAAAACTGTATATACTGTCATCAACCGGTTCTGTGTTATACCAAATCCTGTGTGTTACTTTTTTCCCAGTCACCGCGGCAAAGGCCGTGGCTTTCCAGGGATCAACCACTGCCGTAGCATAATCTGAAGTGATATGATCCCCAATCCACACTAATGCCCGATAGTCTTCGTCATCGATCATATGGTAAAAGGACGCATTAAGGCGGGTAGGGACGGCAATAGCCAGGATCATAAGTACCAGGAATACACAGGCAATGGTACTGGCCTGCCTGAATAAAATGGACTGGTGTTTTTCCAGGAACTTAGCCGGTAACCGGAGGTTCCTGAGACAGAACAAGCCTGCACCCGCAGTGATGCTCAGAATTAATAGCACCGTTGTCAGGCCACGTTCGTATACAGTTGATAAGCCATAATGGAACACGAGAAAAACCAGCATAATAACCAGAAGAAAGGCCATTCCAAATATCAGGCCGAGGTTTTTCTTGCCTCCCTTTACAATCAACACGATAGTCCCCAGGAAGCTCAGAATAACAGGCAAGAATCCGTACTTCCATAACAGGGCAGGCAGTTCTACATAAGGAGAAATAAACTGGGGCGTCAGCAACTGCCCGGCGTTCTGCGCAAGAAGCTTAAATATCCAGGGAAATGGCAATACGAAGGGAATAAGCAAGGCGATTAATATGCCGATGCTATGCCGTGTGTTGCTTTTGATACTGATCAGCGCATAGGGCAGCAAGACGATGTAGAGGATTATGGCAGTGGTGACATGCGATAGCAGCAAAAAACACGTAAACAGAAATATCAGCAAGTAGGATGCCCAGGTCTTGATATTGAAGGCCAGGAAGAGGGAAAGCGGGATAAAAAGCAGACCAAGTGCCATGGGCACCATGAATGCAGGACCAAGCAATCCACCCGTGGTGGGTATCAGACAGGTGAAAAAGGCAGCTTCCAGGCCGTAGCCTTCCCGGTTAGCCAGGATATATACCGCAAGGACGGTGAGCATGAAGATAATGGAGGGGAAGTACCTGAACAGCTCTACCCAGGGGATGCCGCTGACCTGCTGGAACATGGCCCAAAAGATGTGAAAGCCAACCCAGAGGTTGCTGCCGACCTCCACCTCCCCCTGGCCGGTAAACGGGTCGGGGAAGGTGATGGAACCCGTCTGAACTATGGTTTCCGCATAGGTCATGTGCATCCATTCATCGACATGCAGCGGGTAGGCGTAGCCTATGTGGGGAATGAACGCCATGTAAAAAGCCAGCAGCAGTATCAGTAAGAGCCCGCATCCTCTAAGCATTACTTTAGGCTATAATCCTTAATATGTAGCGGTTTTATTTTATCATGCATAACCTGCATCGCATATAATTAAGGAGGAGATGCACCTTTAAGCATTGACATGAATATCGGCAGTTGTTATAATCACAGTAGAATATGGAGATAATGAAGGTTCATCAGAAGCGGGATTGAGTTAATTATTCAAAGTGCTATTCGCCGGGAAAAACGGAGGTAAGGTAATGATAAAGTTAGATTTTAAGAAATGGCCGGTCAGGATTATTTTAGCGGTGTTACTGACCCTGATTTTATTTGGCGCGGTCATTTCAGTCACCCCTATCTACGGCGTGAATATTACGCCCCAGTCCACAACCGGGTCTTCAAATATAGGGGGGTGGTTTGGAAACCTGGTCCCCACCGTCCATGGCTATAGCGGTGGATAAAATCAGTTATATAGTAGAATTATTAGGTATTAATTAAATTTGGATTTACTTGAGTAAAGGTTCAGGCAATTCCAATGCGGCATCTGGCGGCATAGTTTTCGACTTATCAACTGGTGTCCGGGAATTTCAATCATTATGAACTTGCAGGGAAGAGAGGTGCATCTATGCGCATCCGGTTAGGGCTGATATTGATTGCCATCGTACTATTTACCACTCTCTCCTGCGCATCAAAATCGGCGGCCGACCAAATGTGGATGGGAGATGCTGCCATGAAACAGGGCAACTGGGACCAGGCCATTACCGCCTATCAAAAAGCCCTGGAAATCAACCCTTCTGTGCCTGATGTTAACCAGAGGCTGGCGACGGCATACAATAACCGCGGTAAGGCCCGCATAGAAAACAAAGACTATAAGTCAGCCCTGGATGACCTGAATAAAGCGGTAAACCTGAATCCCCGGCTGGGGGAAGCATATAACAACCGGGCCTGGGCTTATAATGGCACAGGCGATTATGCGGCCGCCATCGCTGATTTGAACAAGGCATTGGAACTTAAGTACGATCCTGCGAACGTACGAAGGAGTCTGGCTATTGTATATAATAACCAGGGCCGGGCATTGGTTATTAACCAGCTTTACGATGAAGCCATTCAGTCACTTAACCAGGCTGTCTCACTCAACCCCAACCTGCCCGACGCTTACAGCAACCGCGGCTGGGCACTGGATAAAATGCGCGATTGGGACCAGGCCATTGTTGATCTGAACCGGGCCATCCGCCTTGACCCAAAACTTGCCTTTGCCTACAACAACCGGGGCTGGGCTTATTATGAAAAGAATCAATACGATTCCTCTTTGCCCGACCTTAATAAAGCCATCGAGCTGGACCCGAAGATGACAGAGGCCTATATGAACCGCGGTATCCTCTACATTCTTACCAACATGAAGGAGCAGGCTATTGCCGATTTCAAGAAAGTCCTGGAGCTAACCACCGACCCGGAAGTTGTGAGGAACGCCAGAAAGAACATCAGTATAGCGACTGATGGAAGCGGTTATATTTTAGAGCGCTGACTGTGACAATTGAAAGGATTTGCCTGATTCAGTTATCCGGTGTTTAAATACCCTTCTCAGGTAAATCTAACGTTTTCCCGTTTTACCAGGCTCACATAAGTATTAACTACGTCGGAATCGTATAGCTTACCTCTATTG
>CAYLRS010000227.1:0-3583 GCA_964385895.1 uncultured Dehalococcoidales bacterium | reverse complement strand
ATTTTCAATAGGAGGATAAAATGATAGATCTAAAGTGCTCTGAATGTGGCTGTGTTATACCTCCAGATGTTACGAAGTGCCCGAATTGCGGTCGCAAGTACACGGAGGCAAGCCCCAAAGCAAAGAGTGACGGTGATGGCATCAAGGTAGGGCGTATTGCTTATAGTATTACATGTCCTTTTCATGGGAAAATCAGCATTGCAGCTACTGTTGCTGCACCCCTTAACAGGTGCCCGTTTTGTTGATATCGATTTGCCCCTGCCGGTATTCCTAACCTCAAGTACCCAGTTTCAGGGGTTCAGTCCAGTCAAAGCCACAGTTGTGACGGACTTCCACTTTTGAGTATAAATGTTCATCTCATGCCTTTTTAGTAATACGAGTTGCGCCTGACAATCATGATCACCCCTAATACGAAAGCAAGGAAAATCAAGGACATACTGATAACGAGAATAATGTTGGGATCAATTGCATCGTCAACCATGAAGCTGCCGGCCTGTACGCCACCTATGTAAACAGCATAGGTTCCCGATTGGCTCCTGTTTACCGTGAAGTAAACCGGCCGGTTGCCGCCGCTTTCAACCGTGACGCCCTGGCTGGAATCCTCCTCGCCATTGACATATAGCTTTATCCTGGTTGAACCGTTGACAGTCCCCCTGTTGGCAACGTTGGCAGTTACCGTTACAGGCGTCCCGGGTGTTACTTTTGATGCAGACAGAGAGGCGCTCTGAACGTAAATATTAGACAGGGCTACCGGGGCTTGCGGAGGCGGAGCCGCGACAGAGGCAGAGGAAAAAGGCGGCCTGGTGCTTATACCCGAGTTAAAAATTGCGGGTCCGCCCGGATCAATGATAGTCCCGTTAGCCACGCCGTCTGAATCTCCAGGGCCGCCGTCGATGATATTGAGTACTAATGTATGCCCGTCCCGCCGGTTTGTAAAGCTTGAGCAATCGGTTAATATCCCGTTATTACATTTAAAGTATTTGGTATTAAGCGGCATATCATTGGGAAAGCTGATGGTTACAGATACCGCCTGGCCGGGCCTGAGATTGATTATGTTGTATGAGAATAAACCGTAAGGAAATGTATAAGCTGCCAGGGTACAACTCACATCCGCAGGGTTGACGGCCTTCAGGTCCTGGATGCTGCCAGCGTCAGTATCGAAGGCAACGGGGCCCAGGGTGGTGTTGACCGCAGCGGCACGCACCGGCTGCACGGCCGTTGCTATCCTCTGCCCCATATTGACGTGAATAGGCATACCCTCCAAAGGGACGGAAAAGGACACCCTCCCAGGCTGAAAAAGCAGGATAACCGCTGAACCGCCATAAGCGAAATTTCCCAGGATATCTCCCTTGTTAACCAGGTCGCCTTCATTGGTGACGAAGTTTACAGAGCTGATGGTAAACATCCCCACGCACACCATGGCCACGCGCCCGAACTTTTCAGTATCAAAGATGAAGTAACCGCGCCGGTGCTGGAAGAAGTATTCCACCCATCCGCCGTCCATCCCGTAGTAAAGCCCCGCAAGCTGATGCTGCGACACAATCCTGCCCGGTACCGGGGCATGATACCAGTGATAATCGGTGGTATTGAGCATGCACAGGATACCCTTGCCGTTGATGAAGTCGTCTGCCAGCGGGTCATTTCCCAGCAGTTCCCGGATATTCAGGTTCTCGCCTTTCACACCAATTGTGGTTACCGATGTCAAACGGTCGGCAATCTTCATAAGGGAACTATCAGCCGGCGAGGTAAAAATGGCGGGATCGCCCGGTGAATCTACCGGTCTTACGCCCGGCTTGATCCTGCGTGTGAAAAACTCGTTGAAACTCTGATAGCCGCATGGCGGTACTATATAGTCGGCCATGTTTATGCGCGCATCACCGGTCCACCAGGGAACGGCCGAGGCCGATGCAGGGCTATCCATGAACTCGCCGACGGCCATCATAAAATCATATAGCCAGCTTCTAAGCGGGTTTTTAGATGCCAGTTCCCTGCCCTTGCCTGCGCCAGCAAATTCATAGAAATGGTCCATATATTGCCTGGCATCATCTATGTGCGGCAAAAACACCACCCACTCATCTAAGAAAGCATACATATCATCTAAAGTTTTGCCATACCAGTAGGAAGATGGTGCCTGCTCCAGCAAAGCAGCCTCCAATTCGGCATGGAACGAAGGGCTGGCATTTACCATGTCCACCATTTGCTGCACAACAGGCTGATGAACAGTATAGATCGTGTACCCGTGCCCGGCATTTCCATTATGCATAACACCTGCAGCAGGTACGGGCAGGGTAATGGAAAGGGCAATAAATACGGCGACTATAGCGTGGACCGGAAGAATGAATTTTCTCACTGGTTTTCGCGTTCTATTATAGTGATTTTTATCCCGGCTGACTTCTCATCCGGGATTTCCCGTTTCAACTCGCAATCAAGGTCCACTCCGAGAACTCTCGTCTGTACCTATGTGGCTGCATAGAAAGAACCAGTACCTGCGTAACCACGTCTTTACTGCCCTTCATGCCCGTTATTTTACACTTTTTCAGGAAATAACCGCCCGGTGTGACACTCCAGGCCATGCTTTTTTAGCGCTATATAGGCCTGAAGCACGAGTGAGAAAAAACATTACGGGGTCAATGAATACATAGACACCACCCGACCAGGCAAAGGTTTTATTTCAAGGCAGTAAAAGCCGCTTCTGCATCAAATGTGTGTAACGCCCCCTTTAATTTTTGATGGTTTTAGAGACAGGTAATTACTCACTTTCTGGGGAAATAGAGGTATTTAAAAGGCCTCTACCCCTGTTAAAATGCCTTAAAACAGGCATAAATCTAATATCTAACCCGAAGGTCGATATTTTTATTCTTTTTGCTTGCTATCGCATGATAAGGATTTGCTAACATTTTGCTAACGAATTATTTATAACCGCCCATAATCATAAAAATGTTTGATCGTAAAACGGCATAATTGGAAAAATCAAAAATTATCATTTTGTATTAGGAATTACTATTATTCTTATGCGATCTCTGCCTGGCAGTCAAAAGGTAGTGGGTTCGAATCCCATCAGCTCCACATCTTCATTATTTTGAATCTGGACTTTATCCGGTAATCCTCTCAAATCCATCTGGTGCTCCGTACAAGTATCTTTCTCCTAAATGGTCTCGCCTATTTGCACGCCATCGTGCCAAGAATGCTCGTAAGTCAGCTCATTTCATTGCTGGGAAGTCATGATTTTCAATAGGAGGATAAAATGATAGATCTAAAGTGCTCTGAATGTGGCTGTGTGGTGCCTCCTGATGCTACGAAGTGCCCAAATTGCGGTCATAAGTATGACGATGTCGTAGTTAAAGCACCAGCCAAGAGTAACGGAAACGACATCACGGTCAGCTGCGTTGGCTATGCGACAAAGTATGCGGTACACGGAAAGATTTACATAAGAGCCAATATTGCTTCAGCGCCAAACAGATGACCGTTTTGATGACGTCGATTTGTGACCCTGATATACATAATTCAAAGTGTCCGGTTCAAGGGGTTCAGTCCAAGAATATATTTACCAAGCCAATAACGATATATACAATCAAAAACTGAA
>CAYLRS010000226.1:0-3592 GCA_964385895.1 uncultured Dehalococcoidales bacterium | reverse complement strand
CTTCAATGATAATGGGTATGATAAGCTGGCGCGGTTTGCCAGGGCGTGAGGGGTCGTCGAACCCGATGTTGACCCTGCCGTTGCGCGCTTTTTTCGCCAGCTCGGCGAGGGGCGGAGCGCCGATGGGGTTGGCGATGGCATCCCGTACTGCTTTTTCGGGGTCCTGCAATATCGGCGGGTTGGGGATCTCGCCGATCACGGTATCCTCCGGTACCTGTATCTCGATCTTCCTGTCCCAGTAATCAGCGTTAACAGTCTTCTGTTTCATCGGCACACTCCTTGCTAATTTTAATGCGGGGAGGATCTGCAGAAATAACGTTTAAAATACACTGCCCATAATAGCATAGCCACGATTGCCATACCAAAATCCCTTCAGTACCAGGGATATAGACAAATTATACAAATATTGTATAATTTAATCAATAGTGCTAATGCTGATATAATTCCCCAAATCAGGAGATTTTCATGTCATCAAGATTCTTTAAGCCCGTCTTGCTCACAGCGTTAATGCTTTTACTCGCTTCCATGGCGGGCGGGTTGAGCTGTACTCCGCCGTCACCGGTAACGGTGCGTGTAGGCTACCTCCTGGGCGATCTGCATCATCTTCCGCTTTTCGTGGCCCTGGACAAAGGATTTTTCGAAGACGAAGGAATCGACGTGCAGATAGTGGGCCCCTTCGATGCCGGTCCGGCCGAGATGGATGCACTGACCGCCAGCCAGCTTGATATGGGCTACGTCGGCCTGGCCCCTGCCATACTGGCGGCGGCCAGGAAAGTAGAGCTTTCCATCATCTCGGGCGTCAACCAGGAGGGATCAGGTCTGACGACCGAAAAGAGCATAAACAGCGTAACTGATCTACAATCTAAAAAGGTGGCCACGCCGGCGCCGGGCTCAATTCAATACGTCATGATGGGGATGCTGCTTTCCAATAATAAAATGAGCTACAAGGACATTGAGCTTTTTCCCGGGACCATCAAGCCGCCTGATATGCCGGGGGCGCTGCAGACCGGGCGCATCGACGGCTACTTCGTCTGGGAGCCTTATGTAGCCAGATCCGTTGTCTCCGGTGCGGGGAAGGTGCTCGTAGAATCAAAGGACATCTGGCCGGGGCATCCCTGCTGCGTGGTGGTCACCAGGAACGATTTCGCCTCAAAAAACGAGAATACGGTAGCCGCCGTCCTCAGGGTCAACCGGCGGGCCATCAATTTCATCGCGGACAACCCCGCCGAGGCTAAAATTATAGCGCAGAAGTTTACCAAACTGGATGCCGCTACCATAGATGAGGCATTCAAGCGCGTCAAATATACTTTCACGCTCAACAGGGACGATGTGAAGAGGTTTGTAAAGGAGATCATCGCCCTGGGAGAAACCGGGGCTATTAAACCCATAATCACGTCCGCTGACGTACCCGATATAGACGCTTTCGTTAACAGGGTAGTAAACGTAAAATAACTGCAGAGGTGAAGATACGAGGCCACTGCGCATAGTATCGGTCCTGCTCTTTCTGCTGATCTGGGAGATAGCAGCTCTTGTGGTTTCCCTGCCACAGATCTTCCCCACGCCTGTAGCTGTCGTAATCGCATTAAAAGACCTTCTCATCGCACCCGGCCCCCAGGGTGTCGCCTGGGCGGGTGAGCTGCTGGGCAACACACTGATCAGCCTGTGGCGGGTGTTCGTCGGCTTCTCCATCGCGGCAGTGTCGGGCGTATTCCTCGGCATTATCATCGGCTGGTGGCCCAGGGCGCGGGACCTGCTGGAGCCTGTCATCGAGATACTGCGGCCGATTCCTCCCCTCGCCTGGATTCCTCTCGCCATGCTCTGGCTCGGCCTGGGCTTCAAGCCGGCTGTATTCCTCATCTGGCTCGGCGCCTTTTTCCCCATTCTGCTCAACACCGTCCTTGGTATTGAAGGCACACCGAAGAATTTGATCGAGGTGGCCAAAACGCTGGGTGCCAACTCCTGGCAGATCCTGTTTAAAGTCGGCGTGCCTTCGGCTACACCTTCGATCATGGCCGGCTTAAGGATCGGCATAGGCATCGGCTGGATGTGCCTGGTCGCGGCCGAGCTTACCGGCTCCAACTCCGGCCTGGGCTACATGATCATGTACTATTATTCGACCATGGAAGCGGCCAAGACGGTGGCCGGCATGCTGATGATAGGCATAGTGGGCTACCTGGCGTTCATCGGCCTGAAGAAACTGGAGGATCGAATGTTATTCTGGCGGGTATCAGCTTGAGCCAGCCGAAGCTTCTCATCCAGAACGTTTCCAGAACCTTCTCCGAGAGGAAGCGTGGCAAAACCACCGAAGCGTTGCGTGATATCAGCCTGGAAGTACGCGCAGGCGAGTTCGTCTGCCTGGTGGGGCCGTCGGGATGCGGCAAGACTACTTTATTAAAGATTATAGCCGGCCTGGAAACGGCGGACACAGGCATTGTTTACCTCGACGGCAAGCAGGTAAATGCACCCGGCCCGGAGCGCGGCCTGGTCTTCCAGGAGTTCGCACTCTTCCCCTGGAGGGATGTTGCCGGCAATGTTGCCTTCGGCCCCGAGGTGCTCAAAAGGCCCTTGCCCGAGCAGATTAAGCTTGCGGAGAGATTCATCACGCTGGTCGGGCTCGACGGCAATGAGCACAAATACCCCGCCGAGCTATCCGGCGGCATGAATCAGCGGGTTGCCATCGCACGGGCGCTGGCTAACAATCCCGAGGTGCTGCTCATGGACGAGCCCTTCGGCTCGCTCGATGCGCAGACACGCTACCTGATGCAGACCGAGCTCCTGCGCATCTGGAACGAGGAGAGGAAGGCCGTCATCTTCGTCACGCACAGCGTGGAGGAGGCGGTTTACCTGGCCGACAGGGTAGTCGTCATGACGGCCAGTCCCGGCAGCATAAAGCAGATTTATCCCGTTGATTTATCCTATCCGCGGCACAGGGCCGACCATGGCTTCATCTCACTGCGTGAAAAGATCACCGCCAGCATCGCCGAGGAAGTCAGCTGATATGACATTGCAGCAGCTAATAAAACGCAGAAAATCCGCCATTATGAAGAAATGGCTGGAACTTGTATATGAAACCTACCCACCGGACACAGCAAGCTTTTTGAAAGAGGAAGTGGACAGGTTCGCCAACCCGGTCGGCTATGTGATCGCAAGCAATCTCCGAAAAATACTTGATGGTTTAATCGAAGGCTCTGATATGCAGGCCATGTCCTCATACCTCGAAGACATCATCAGGATAAGGGCGGTGCAGGACTTCTCGCCATCGCAGGCTGTTTGCTTCATCGGCCTGCTTAAAAAGGTTATACTCAGCGAAATACCAGCAGAGACGGAAGCTGATGCGACCGGGCTGGTATCGCGCATCGACCGCCTCGCGTTTATGTCAGCGGACACCTACGCCAGGACGAAGGAAAAAATCGCACAGTTGAAGGAGAGGGAGAGAATAAAAAATCACGTCATTGCGGGCCAGGCGTGGCAATCCCCGGGCCGGGAGATTGCTTCGTCGCAAGCTCCTCGTAATGACATGACGGATGGCGGTTCCTTGCAACATACTATATAAGTTGAGTCAATGGCTCCGTTATTATCCAGTATTTTTCTA
>CAYLRS010000225.1:0-3655 GCA_964385895.1 uncultured Dehalococcoidales bacterium | reverse complement strand
CCTTCGCCATGAAGCACCATTACTTCATATTCGGATGCAAGCTGCCTGCGGATCAGGTCGAACATCCGAAGCCTGGCCTCCGCCGAAGTACCCGCTTTACCGCTAAGGTATTTTTCCATATGCCCATGGGTTTCAGGATTCTGCCAGTCCTGATAAGTAGGCTTGGTTATCAATGCACCACCTGAAATGTCCTCAATTAATTTCACAAGATCATGATATTTGCTGGCAAAATGATATTTACCTATATTGGTGGTCACCGGGTTGGGCACGGGCATCCCGCCGTGCATCACATAATCCAGGCAAGCTGCACGGGTTAAAGACTTCAGGGTTTGAAGATACATGGCGGCCTCTGTAAGTTTCTCCCTGATATGCGGTACGTCTGCCACACCGTTATATTCCGCTATGGCATAAGCCATCCCAACAAATATTTCAGAAATCGGTATGCGATAGGCACAGCCGGTTCTTCTGTGCAGCAAGCCGAAGTTGTGAGCGATGAGAAAGGCCTGTTTCCATTCACCGCACATAAATACTCTTTCCCAGGGGACAAATACATCGTCAAAGATTATTAACTGGTCCGTATGCATTCTCCATGGACGATCCACCGGAAACTCCATAGAACCGATCCCCGCTTTGATAGGCCGGCAAATCTGCTTTAATCCCTTGGCGTTACATGGGACAGCAAAAGCAACGGCATAGTCCTTATCTGCCTCGGTCATTGCCCTGCCGGGTATTACGAATATTTCATTTGAATAGGCAGAGCCAGTGATATGCATCTTGGCGCCTCTAACTACAATACCCTTGCTATTCTTCTCAACTACACGAACGTAAAAATCCGGGTGAACCTGTTTGGGATCTGACGGGCGCAATAGCCTGTCACCTTTTGCGTCCGTGACGGCAGATACGATGGCGATATCTTCTTTCATAAGGTATTGGCGGAAGTTATGTACCCTGTCAATGTATTCCTTGTTACCCACAATGTTGGCGAAGATTTGTATGGCATTCAAAGCGTCGGCACCGATATCCTTGGCAAGCGGAATATAGCCGTCTGCATATGTAGATGTCTCGATGATAAGCTCTGTCGCTTTGAGCAGATCTTCACCAGTTTTCGGAATATAATAGTACCGGCTCACCTCTTCCTTCAGTTCGGGGTCGTAAACTACGGCCAGGTCCCTGAACTGGGGCAGCTCTGAGCACTCGTAGTCCAGAGCCATAGTATCCACGCAGACTTTGAGTGCGTGGTGGGTGGTGACATCCTTCACCTTCTCACCGTACATATATACTTCCCTGCCATCCCGCAAACTCTCTTTGTATTGTTCGACAGTTTTTAAACCCAAGATAACCTCCTTTATTTAAAAAGTTATTTTATGTAAATAAAGTAAAATGCTTATTTTGCTGCTTTGTTAAGTTCATTACATATTACTGTTGCTTCGTTGATTATCTGCTCTATAACCTCTTCCACGCTTAATATAGATTTAATAACGCCGCTTGCCTGTCCTGCGGAAACCACTGCCCCTTCAAGCTTCTGCCAGTATTTTTTTTGTATTTCGGCTGATAACGCTTTTAATTCTTCTTTGGAAGCACCCTGTTGTCTTTTCCCCTCCCATTCATCTAACGCTTTTTCCCTGATGAAGCGACAGGGCGCTCCGGTAAGCGCAGTCGTCACAATCGTGCCATCTTCCGATGATGCGATAATTTTGTTTTTTCCCCCGGTAGATGCGTTCGCCTCTTTAGTGGCATAGAAACGGGTGCCCATTTGAATTCCACAAGCTCCAAGGGCAAGAGCAGCCACGAATCCTCGTGCATCGGCAATGCCTCCAGCTGCGATCACCGGTATTTTTACTGCATCAACTACAGCCGGGATTAAAGGCATGGTGGACACTCGGCCAACATGCCCCCCAGCTTCTCTGCCTGAAGCGATAATTATATCTGCTCCCTGTTCCTCACAAGAAAGTGCCCTGCTAGCATTGCCCACTACAGTAATAACAGTGACGTCTTTTTTTTTCAGCAAAGAAATGACCGGAATTTCAGGATCAATACGGCCTAATGTCACGATTTTGATACCCTCGTCGATAGCTAGTTTGGCCCTGCTTTGGGCAAACTCTGCAACAGACGCCTGGATATTTACGGCAAAAGGCTTTTTAGTGAGTTTGTGTGTTGCTGCTATATTTTTTCCCATTTGTTCCGAGCTGATTCCAGCAGATGAAAGCACACCTAGCCCACCCGCATTTGATACAGCGGCTACAAGTTCAGGACCCCCAGCGTGCATAATTGCGCCCTGGATGATAGGATATTTAATCCTGAGTAAGTCACATAGTACCGTGTGAAAGGGTTTCTTTGTTTTTACAGGCATAACTTATAATCAACTAATAACAAAGTTACACTTACAAGCCGAGCGCTTTAGCTATCATATTTTTCTGGATTTGTCTCGTACCCCCGCCTATAAGCAGTATATAAGAATCCCTTAAATACCTTTGTACGTCGTATTCATACATCAAGCTGTAACCGCCAAATATCTGCATAGCCCTGTGAGCCATGTTGGTCCAGCACTCTGTGGCGACTAATTTAGCCATACATGATTCCTTATAGCATGGCTTGTTTTCTGATCTGAGCCAGGCAAGTTGGTAAACGCACAACCTCGCCAGATGGAGGTCTACTGCCATTTCTGCCAGCATGTGGCTGATTGCCTGAAACTTTCCGATGGGCTGCCCAAAGGCGTTTCTCTCTTTTGCATATTGCAGGGCATCGTCGAAGGCTGTCTGCGCGTATCCCAGTGAATTGGCAGCAACTTCCAGGTGCTCGGTTTCCAGAGTGCTTATCAGCAACTGCCAGCCCCGATTAACAGCCTCAGGCCCACCCAATACATGTGATTTGGGGACCTTTACGCTATCGTAAACAACTTCACAGGTGGTGTCAGTGAACCCCCCCATTTTTTTCAAGGGTTTGGCGGTATAACCTTTACTTTTTGTATCCACGATAAACAAAGAAAGTCCCTTATGCTTCGGTACGTTCTTATCTGTCCTGGCAAGTGTGATGGTGTAATCAGCCTTGTCAGCCAGCGTGATGAACATTTTGGTGCCATTGAGCACAAAATAGTCGCCCTGCTCGACGGCCGTGGTCTTCGCTGCTGCCGCATCTGAACCGGAGTCTGGCTCTGTAATCCCATAGGCAAAAATCAGTTCACCCTTAGCTAGCCTGGGGAGGTAATACTTTTTCTGCTCCTCATTACCACAATTCATAATCATATCAGTGCCATACATAATAACGGCATTAAAATAAGAGCCTAACCCCCAAAAGCCGGACCTTGCTAGTTCTTCACATATTATCGTGTAGTCAATGATACTGCCGCCCGTGCCTCCATATTCTGTTGGTGTAATTATTCCCATGACACCAATTTTCTTGAGTTTCTCGAAAATCTCCATGGGGAATATATGCTCTTCGTCCCATTTACGGACCAAATGCTTGGGGCATTCCTTCTCAACGAAGTCCCTGACCATCGCCCGCAGCATTTCCTGTTGCTCAGTAAATTGAAAGTCCACTCCTGTTTCCTCCTGTTTTCCAAATAGTATATAGTTAAAACGCTCTAATACAGAATTCGATTAACCTGTTGTTGTCCAGTGAAAATGTCCCCTTAATTGTTCAGTGATTTTGTCACCCC
>CAYLRS010000224.1:0-3667 GCA_964385895.1 uncultured Dehalococcoidales bacterium | reverse complement strand
ATAGGCTTCTCCCCTGACCTCGAACCTCGGCGGCGCACCCGGGGGGACTGAAAGCGGGATGCTCCTGATGGTCTTTAAATTCTGAGTGATGTTTTCCCCCTGGAAGCCGTTGCCGCGCGTGGCGCCCACGGATAAAATGCCGTTTTCATAGGTCAGCGCGACGGCCAGACCGTCGATTTTAAGCTCGCAGACAAAATCGAATTTCTGCCCCGGGAGGAGATTGGAAATACGTTTGTACCAGGCGTCAAGATCCTCGTCCGAGAAAGCATTGGCCAGGCTGAGAAGGGGACGCGGGTGGTTTACTATACCGAAGGCTGCAACTGGCTCGGCGCCGACCCGCTGCGTCGGCGAGTCCGGAGTGACTAAATCAGGGTGGGCTTCCTCAAGCTTTTTGAGCTCGAGCACGAGTGCGTCATACTCGGCGTCGCTGATCTCAGGGCTATCGAGTACATAATAGCGGTGATTGTGATAGTTGATCCGCTCTTTGAGCTCCGCTATCCTCTTCCGGCTTTTTTCAACGCTTTCCATGTGTATAATAAAGCTATATTTTAGTTAGTGGGAATTATAGCATTAAGTAAGTATGTTTTACTTTACCCTTTACTGCCTTTATGACATAATCATAATCTGATATGAAAAAAGGAGGCTGAAGATGGCCAAAATCTATGATTTAAGCGTACCCACCGAGGACAGCCCCAGCGAACCTATGCCCGTTAAAGTCGAGCATAAAACCCACGAGACGAGTCTGGGCATAATTGAAATGTTTCTGGGGGGCAAGAAGGAGGACCTTGCCGACGGGCTCGGCTGGGCCGACGATTCAATAACGCTGGGGGCGCATGCGGGGACGCATGTCGATGCGCCCTGGCATTATGCGCCGACCTCTGAAGGCAAGAAGGCACGGACAATCGATGAAATGCCTCTTGAATGGTTCTATCACAACGGGGTGGTGTTGGATATGCGGCACAAGCCGCGGGGTTCGGGCGTAACGGTGGATGACCTGAAGGATGCACTTAAAAAAATAAATTACACGCTGAAGCCATGGGACATTGTCATGATCCAGACGGGCGCCGATAAGCTATGGGGAACGGGTGAATATTTCACCGCGGGCTGCGGCATGACCGAAAAGTCCACTTTGTGGTTGATAGGGCAGGGCAGCCGCGTGATGGGCATAGATGCCTGGGGATGGGACAGGCCGTTCGACGCCATCAAGGAAGAGTTCGAGAAGACACATGATAAAAGCCTGATCTGGACCGCACATAAGGCCGGCATCAAGAAGGAATACTGCCATATCGAGAAGCTTGCCAACCTGGATAAGCTGCCAAAGCCATCCGGATTCAAAGTCGCCTGCTTCCCCGTGAAAATTACCGGTGGAAGCGCCGGCTGGGTGCGCGTGGCGGCAATATTCGAAGATTAAACAGGATCTCGTAGCTTGGTCAAGCAGAATTCACCCCGCTGGCACACGATTTATTCGATTATCAGCACCGTCTTCGAAGGGGCGGGCATAGCTGCATTCATAATATGGGTGCTGCCGCTCTTTGGTATCGATATTCCGCTCTGGGGCCTGATTACTATACTGGTTGGCTTTGCCATTTACTCGTACATCATGTACCTCGTTGGCCACCCCACCATATCGTACAAAGAGGTAAGCGCACCGGAATCAATCATCGGCAGCGAGGGGGTTGTCGAATCTGAATTGAAGCCTGAAGGCTATGTCAAAGTGAGGGGCGAGCTGTGGAAAGCCTCTGCCGGTGGAGAGCGCCTGGGGAAGGGGGAAGAGGTAGTGGTTACCGGCATAGAAGGATTAAAGCTGTCGGTAAAAAGAAAGGTTGACGGTAAGTCTTAATTAATTTGCCGGATTGATAAAATTTCGTTGCGCCTGGTTATGTTGGCTATTGTCCTACAGCACCGGTAACCGGCATATATCTGATGCCGCCCTTGTACTCCACCCTGGCAATAGCTTTCTGTATATCAGGTGAATCCATTATTGAACCTGCTACCCAGATCAATGTTATCTGTTTGTCCGGAGTAAGCTTCCTGATGATGGGCTCAAAATCCTTTGTACCGGGGTTGTAGTATTCAATGGGACCGATTTCGTATCCCTCGCTGATAGATCGTTGCTTTATATTAGATAGTACATCACCGCTGCTCGGGTGATTAACGACAAGGAAAGCGGCGTATTTTTTAGCAGGATCGTAAGTTGCGGTCTGACCGGGCAGTTGAATGCACGAGACCAGTAAAAAAGAAACAATTAAAATCAATGAAAGAGCAGGGTAAAAAGCTTTTCTTAAAACCATCTCATCTCCATATTTGAGCTGCAAAGAGCCTGTTGATGCGCATGATTATACAACATGCTTATATGCATGAAAAATATCAGGGCGGATTTGAATTTTACTGGCCAGACGTTGTAGAATTACTCTGATGAAGCTATTAGCCGGTCTATTAGTCGCCTTATTCCTGTTTGCTGTATTGCCGTCTGGTGTGCAAGCCTGGGGCAATCCCGTAAGCTCCCAGGTTGATTTGTGGAATGTTAAAAAACCCTACACGTCCGGGTGGGGGCATTGCAACTCCTGCGGGACTTGCAGCGGAAGCACGTGTGACACGAGTAATGTATGTAACCAAGCTGGCGGTTCGTGTAATTACAACGTTTCGCAAAGCCCGAAGTACAATGAGCAGACCATCCAGACGATCCGTAACAACGTAATCGAAGCTTTAAGGCCGACGACGGTTATAGATTGCCGGGATATTGGTTCAATCGGGCTGACGACAATAGACTGCGCAGGTTCAAATCCCTTTGTTGCCTTACAAGGCAAGTCGAATAATTATACGATTACTATAATGTGTCCTACGGGCGGTTCCTGCCGGTAGTTGATCCTTTTCATCGACCAGCCCAAAAACAACTTCCCCTTGAGTTTTAATAGTAATCCATAGGATTCATCACTACACGCGGACAACCCGGCAAGCTAAATCTCAGCCAGTATTTCCTGACCTTCCAGTTTGACCGCTTTCATCTGGCCCTGCGGCACGTCGTTTTTTAGGCCAGCTTCAATGAACCTGCCCATAATCTCCCTCCGATATTTTGATTATTTCACGCGGGCTTCCGCTGCCGCCCAGTCGATGTTCTTGATGAACGCTTCGATGTAATCGGCACGTTTGAGGCCGTAATCGGTCAGGAAGGCATGCTCAAAGACATCCAGTATGAGGACGGGCTGGCAGCCGGCAGCGTGGCCAACGTCATGCTCATTTACCCACTGGTTGAAGAGCTTGCCGCCGCTAACGTCCTGGTAGAGTATGGTCCAGCCGATACCCCTCATGGTCGCCGTGGCTTTGAAATCCTGCAACCAGACATCGTAGCTGCCGAAATTGCCGGCAATCAGTTTGCCGAGTTTACCGTCTTTATTGATCACGGCCTTACCACCCAGATTCTCGAAATAGTATTCATGGAGCCTCATCCCGTTAAATTCCCAACCGAAGCGACGTTTCAGCTCTGCATACTCGGGTGTCGCAGCTTTGCCATCCTTCACCATAGCTGACAGGATATCCATAAGTTTATTGGCATTGGTGACATAGCCCTTATACAGGGTGAAGTGATTGTTCAGCAGTGTCTCGCTGAACCCTTCCATGCCGATGAGTTTACTGTAGTCTTTAGCTTCGTAAGCCATTTTTCTCCTCC
>CAYLRS010000223.1:0-3717 GCA_964385895.1 uncultured Dehalococcoidales bacterium | reverse complement strand
GCCGAAACAGCAGCTGGCTACCTTCGGAAGCACCAATGTTTATTACTATATGATCACCGAACTGATGCAGGAAGCCAATATTGTGCGGGAAGGTAGAGTAATCGCGGCCAGGCCTAAGATTGTGACACCGGCTTACCTCATAAACATTGAAGGTTTCGGCGGTCCGGCAAAGCGCTACATTCAAATGATGGCAGACAGAAACCCTGATGAGCCTGGCATATTCTACTCATACAGAAATGAAACCAGGGAAATGAATATAGTTTCCGAACCGTTGCCCGAAATTCTAGATAAGATAAACCAGCGTATAGACAGTCAGAGCGACCCGCTGAGCGCCGTAATCAAAGGCGTGGAAGAGGTATGGGATGTTTCGCTGTTGAAATTTACATTCGAACTTACCAGGAATTCTGTGTACCACAATTTCTCCGAGTTCTACGGACACGGGCTTATAAACACGGATGCCCAGGGTGTGCCCAAGGATGCCAGGGATTATATTGAAGAGCTTTTCAACACTGCAAAACATGATCCATCATATGCCGCTGAACTGGTGAGCGAGCTCAGGCGCTGGAATTTATGGACTGAATATCAGGACCGCTTCCTGCAGCTCTTTAGAAAAATGTGACCTCCATAGGCTGCCGTTTTGATATATCAATTCGAAGATGCCCCACCTTACGCTTATTGACAATCGTAATAAAGAGTTATATATTACTCTTGGGTTACATAAAATAAATCAAAGGGCATACCGGGGTTAACAAATGAACCAGCGGCGGTCAAATATAGAGATAATCAGCGAGATGTTGAGAATCGGCGCCAATGGAGCGGGCAAAACCGAGCTCATGTACAGCGCCAACATGAGCTATAAGCAGATTCAAAAATATCTGAAATTCCTCACGTCGCAGGGACTCATACACAAGGTGGAGGTCGGCAACCCTACGATAACTTATTTAGTTACGGAGAAAGGTCACGGCTTACGCAGAAGCATTGAAGTCGTTTTAGAGGTTTTGAATTTCAAGGAACCGGAAGACAAGTAAATTTATAGGAGATGCGCATGTCGGAAAAAAGGATGCTGATACTCGATGCCGAGACTGTTCAAAGGATCGAGGAAAACCGCGGCGACATGAGCGTATCAGAATTTTTAAACTTCATTATTGATGGTCGACTTGAGCAGGACACAAGTCCTCAGCATAGCGACCTTGTTACTAAAGAAGAGTTCAATCATTTTGAGGAAGGCATCAGGGATCTGCTGAGAAGCTTTCTGGAGTTTTTCCTGAGCTATGGACTCGAACTGGGCAAGCATCCGATCGACGGCGAACTTGATAAATTGAGCCTCACACTCCAGGGACTGAGCAAAAACGTCAAGGGTAAAAAATCATAAAAATATTTTCCGTATTGCCACTCTAAAATCCCGAATAAAATACGTTCAAATCCGGCCAGCCTTCGCATCAGATAGAATTATCTTCTAGAACATAATCACTTCCCAATTTACCTTAACCGTGCCATAGTGTAATCGATACTATTCATGGGAGGTGTATTATGCCAACCGTAAAAGAATTACTGCATGCCGGGCGAAAGGAGGAATTATGGCAGATGTGCTGTGGATTTCTCGATCTCAGCCTCGACCAGTTCATGGTGATTCAAAATAGGCTCCTGCTTGAGCAGATCGAACTCCTTAATCAATCTACGCTTGGAAGAAAAATAATGAAGGGCATCATTCCACAGAACGTGGAAGAGTTCAGAAAAAGGGTGCCCCTGACTACTTATAAAGACTACTGCCCCGAACTGAGCGAACAGCGCGAGGATGTATTACCTGTTAAACCGCTCTTCTGGCAGCATACGTCAGGCAGGTCAACAGAATATCCATTTAAATGGGAGAGCATCAAGTGGTTCCCCGTAAACCCTGAATTATGCCGTGAATTAGGCATAATCAGCGCTGCCTGCGCCATACTTGCCGGTTGTAAAAGAAAAGGCGATATGTCGTCCGCCAAAGAATACGCGAAGTTTATATACGCTGCTGCTCCCCGGCCATATACGTCGGGAACTTATGCCTACCTCGTTTCCGATGAGCTTAACGCAGTAAGCCTGCCCCCGCTGGAACAGGCAGAAAAAATGTCCTTTGAGGAGAGGATCGGGCTCAGCTTCAAGTATGCTCTTTCGCAGGGCTTTGATTTTTACTTCGGAGTTACCGTTGCGCTGGTTGCCATAGGAGAAAGAATCAACCAGCAGATGGGCAAGATCAATATAAATTCCTTGCTAATGCAGCCCAGAGCATTATTCCGGGTCGCCAGGGGATTTGTTAAAAGCAAAATGGCCGGGCGGAAACTCCTGCCCAGGGACCTGTGGGACGTCAAAGGTATAATAAGCAGCGGCACCGATAGCACCATTTTCAAAGAAGTGATCAAAAACTCCTGGGGCCGATATCCCCTCGACGTGTATGCCAGCACTGAAGCAGGAATTGTTGCCCTACAGACCTGGGACTACGGGAGCATGACGTTTGTTCCCAGTCTTAATTTTTTAGAGTTTATACCAGAAGAGGAATATGAGAAGTGGCAAGCAGATAATTCATACTCGCCAATAACGGTTTTACTGGATGAAGTGAAACCGGGAAATAAATACGAACTGGTAGTTACCAACTTTCATGGAAGTCCGCTCACCAGGTACCGCACGGGAGATGTTATTAGAATCACATCCCTGAGAAATGAGAAACTGAAAATCAATATCCCGCAAATGGAATTCGATGGCAGGGTTGACGATATACTCGATATAGGCGGCTTCGTCAGGCTCACTGAAAAAGTAATCTGGCAGGCTGTCAGTAATACCGTATTACCATACGTCGATTGGGCTGCGCGCAAGGAGAGCCAAGGCGATAGATCTATATTGCATCTTTACATTGAACTTAAAGACGATTACACCGCTGATGAGAAACACGTCGCCGAAGCCGTCTATGCGGAATTGAAGAAAATGGACGAGGATTTCCTCTACGGTAATATAGAAAGCGTGCTCAATACAATGCCCATCGAAGTTACTATATTGCCTAAAGGAGCATTTGAGCATTATATTAATCTACGCCGTGCTCAGGGCGCAGATCTAGCACACTTGAAACCACGCCATATAGGCCCGTCCGACAGGGAGCTAGTTATTCTCGGCTTGAAGGTTTCTGCAGCTCCGACGGTTGTATCAGTGCCTGCTGAAGTATCATCCGTTAAATAGCCTGAAGATAAATAAATTCGGAGGATATGCACGTGTCTGAAAAGAGAATGCTGATACTTGATTCCGAGATTATTCAGAGAATTGAGGAAAACCGCGGCGACATGAGCGTCTCCGGATTCCTGAACTTCATTATTGATAGCCATCTGGGACAAACCTCAAAACCCAGCCAGGTTAACCTCGTCACAAAGGAAGAGTTCAATCATTTTGAGGAAGGTATCAAGGATCTGCTGAGAAGCTTCCTGGAATTTTTCCTGAGTTATGGTCTCGAACTGGGCAAGCAGCCCACCGATGCCGAACTCGAAAAACTTAACCTTAAGCTCCAGGGGTTGAGTAAAAATATCAAGGGCAGGAAATATTAACCCGTTATTCAACGTATAACCACGAGAGCGGATGTTTAGAACAACCGCTCTCTTTCATTAAGGTATTACTATATGCCTTCCAAATAAAAATAGAAAATCTTGACTGAAGTTCTACAGTAAATAAAAATTATGAAGCTATTTTCAAGTAGTTTTC
>CAYLRS010000222.1:0-3719 GCA_964385895.1 uncultured Dehalococcoidales bacterium | reverse complement strand
AGAGGCAGCCCCACGTCGGCTAAACGCCAGGCAGACAGGTAGACAGGTTCGGTGAAGAGCGGCTTCTTCGTCCCCATAGTGAACCCGATAGAAGCGCTGGTCTCATCCACCAGGCCCCGCATACTGTCAAGCCATTTTTGCGGCACCGAATTATCCTCGGCAGAAAACAGATTTACCATCTGCCAGATAGGTAATGCCAGCACAACTGCGGGAGCAGTATACTCGGAATCGCCCACGAAAACCCGTATCTGGCCGTTTTTATTTACCGATATTTTGTCTACAGGTTTCCCGTATTCAATTACAGCGCCTGCACCTGTAGCGCCATCCGCCAGCGCTTTAGTCATCACGCCGATACCGCCTAAGGACATACGCACATTGCCAAGGCTGCCCCAGCGACCGCCGTATTTCATGCCTTCGCTGTAGATAGCCACGAATTCACCCGCCGATATTATCTCGGCCTCGGTCAGCGTGCTCTGTATCATCCCCAATATTTTGAAATATTCGGCCACCTTCGGTGAGGAAATATTTTTCCGAATAAATTCCGCCAGCGACATTTTATCCAGTATATCTATCTGCTCCTCCGTCATCACCGCAAAGCTGTCTTCAAGAGAAACCAGATCTCTCTGCTCACCATCAGAAAGGTTAAGATAATCCTGTATATGCAGCCATTTGCCGTCATCGTAGACCATCATACCCTCCAAACCTCTGGTCCAGGTGATCTCCTTGCCCACTCTCCGCAGAAGTTCGGCGCATGCTGATTTCTCCCCGTGATCCACGCAGTGTGTGCCTGAATCTACCCGCCATCCACCGGGAAACTCACGTGTTTTTGCCCTGCCCCCGGGGGATTTGCTTTTCTCCAGCACAAGGGTCTTGATTCCGCTTTTCTGGAGCAGTCCGGCAACTCCCAGGCCTGCAATGCCGGCACCAACAATTACTGCATCGTACTTTTGCATCTTCAAATCCTTACTATTATTTTTTAGCAAACTCGTCCTCTATTTCTTTATATAGATCGAGCTTTTTCACTTTGCCGAGCAGGGTCAGCGGAAGCTGGTCCCTTAAAATGTAATCCTCCGGGATCTTATAGTTTGCCAGCTTGTCCTTTAAGAAGGCTTTCATTTCCTCTGCGGTCGGTTTCGTCCCAGGCTTGGGAATTATATATGCTCTGCCTACCTCGCCCATTACCGGGTGCGGCCTTCCAACCACGGCAACCATGAATACGTCCGTATGCTGAGCGACGGCTTCTTCAACCTCCGGAGGGTACACGTTTTCGCCACCGCGGATATACATCTCCTTCTTGCGTCCCATGATTATTACATAACCGTCTTCATCCATTTTAGCCATATCGCCCGTATGGAAGTAGCCTTTTTTATCGAATACACGCGCATCTTCATCGGGACGCTTCCAGTAACCCTTCATGACCGGGTCACCTTTAATTACTATTTCACCAACCTTACCGGCAGGTAGGATATTGTGATCTGGATCCATAATCGCCAGTTCAATTCCCGGAATTGCCATACCCACGGTATATTTGAGTTTCTCTTCCCCATGCTCAAGCTGGGTGAAGGTGATGGCGCCGCTGACCTCGGTCAATCCGTAGGCATTCTGCGGCATGACCCCCATCCTTTTCTTAATCGCCATGATAAGCTCCGAAGGGCAGGGCTGGCTCGAGACAACCGCTACCCTGATTGAGCTCAGGTCATACTTCTCGACATTGGGATTCAATAGCTCCATGGCATATTGAGCCGGTACCTGCCCGATCACGGTCACCTTCTCTTCCTGTATCAATTGCAGCGTTTTTTCCGGATCGAACATGTCCATCATAACCATTTTATTGCCCGCATTAAGACAGGCAATTACCGCCATCACAGCACCGCCAACGTGGTTGAGGGGTATATTCAGTAAAAGTACATGTTCCCCTTCAAGATTGGACGCATCCAGCTGCGAGCTCGTATAGGCTATCAGATTTTTATGCGTCAATACGGCGGCCTTGGGCACACCCGTTGTGCCCGAGGTAAAAAGAAAAAGAGCCGGGTCTTCAGGCTTTACTTTGGCCTCTGCTTTCTTGAGCTGTGGTCCGGGTTCCGCCACAAACTGTTCATAGGGAATCATCCAGGGCAGAGCCTTTTCCTTATCCAGGATGACTACATGTTTTAAAGTAGGCAACTCGCTCTTGACCGCCTCGAGGGTTTTAGCGAAATCCATCCCCATGAAACCGGCGGCCATCACCAGCACTGAAATCTCGGCATTGTTGATGACAAACTTGATCTCCTGGGAAGTAAAACGCCAGCTTACGGGAACAGTGATAGCCCCTATTTTGGCACATCCCAGATACGCGAAGAGGAATTCAGGCCAGTTAGGTATGTAGACACCCACCCTGTCGCCCTTCTTCACACCCAGCTTCAGAAAGCCCATAGCTGTACGGTCGGACTCCTTATTATACTGTGTCCAGGTGAACCGCCTGTCCTTGAAAACAACCGCTTCCGAGTTAGGTTTCTCGCTCACTTGTTTGATAAAACAATCGTTAATAACCTTGGGTCCTCTGGTTTGTACGCTCACAATAAACCTCCCTAACCTATATATAATTTTGATGAAATAAAAACGGAATTTGGCAGATCTTTAATGATCCCTGATTCTCTTGCCTCATCTGCTTACCTGCCTGTCAGGTAATGCTGCGAATACCTGGTTAATGGCTGTTTAGTGCCATATTTGTACCATATATATTCCTGTTTTGCAATAAGTTAATCGTTTTTCGGTATAATTAATTCCAATGAAAACCAATACGATAAAAAGGCAAATACAGGAGCACAGCAAGAGCTATATTGACCCCGGCGGAAAAAGGCATCCTGCAATAAGCTTGACGGATGTCCGATTAATCGCTGCAGAGAACTGCATTCTCCCGAGAGAGGTTGAGATCTCTTGCTTGAAACATGGGGTGATACCGCGCCGTTACCTGCGCAACCTGGGGACCATAGGCATTGAAGGACAGCTCAAACTATTGCGTTCCACGGCTGCAGTTGCCGGAGCGGGCGGGTTGGGCGGCACCATCATCGAACTGCTTGCACGCTGCGGCATCGGCCACCTAATAATTATCGATAACGGGAGATTTGTTGAGAACAATCTCAACAGGCAGGTGCTCGCTACAGAAGAGTACCTGGGTAAGTATAAAGTTAAATTAGCCGCTGCAAGGGTTAAAGAAATAAATTCCGCAGTGACTGTTACCACATACAATAGAGCCATAACTGCGCAAAATGTTGCCCGCATGATAAAAGGCGCAGACGTTGTTCTCGACGGGCTGGATAACCTTCCGACCCGTCTGGCAGTTGCGGATGCCTGTACTAAATTGGGGATCCCGTTTGTGCACGGCGCCATCGCCGGATTCAGCGGCCAGGTGATGACCATCATGCCCGGCGATAAAGGGCTAAATGCACTCTATGGTACAGCCAGCGAAAGCAACACCTATGGCATTGAAGCCGTTACCGGGAACCCGCCGGCCACCCCGGCGATAATTGCCGCCTGGGAAGTACAGGAGGCGGTGAAATTGATTACAGGAATCGGTAAAAATATACGCAACCGGCTTCTCTTGCTGGATTTTGCGGAAAGCACATTCGAGGAATTACCCCTGGAATAAAATGGCAGTTGTCAATATCAGATTTGTTGGTCCCTGGCGGATGTACCTGGGCGCAGAAAGGTTTACGCTCCAAGCCGTGACGGTAGAAGCT
>CAYLRS010000221.1:0-3725 GCA_964385895.1 uncultured Dehalococcoidales bacterium | reverse complement strand
CGGGAAATGCACACCCTGCCGCGAGGGCACCGAGGTAATGATGGAGATCCTGGACAGGCTGCGCCGGATCGAGGGCGTAGAGGGAGATGTTAACGCGCTGGAAGACCTGGCGCAAACCATGGCCCTGACATCACTGTGCGGGCTCGGGCAGGCGGCAGCCGTGCCCGTGCTGGATTCACTGAAATATTTTCGTGAAGAATATGTCGACCGTATTGAGCAGTCGACGTACCTGCGGAGCTATCTCAGCGGTGAACTGTTGAAAACGAAGGAGGCAATAAGATGAGCAAGCACCCGGAAGATCAGACGGCGCGTATGCTGGAGATGCTCGACAACCTTGAGTCGGACAAGTATCAGCTCAAAGAATACAAGTTTATAGGCGAGAAGATACCGAGGAGGATTGACGGCCTGGCCAAGGCTTCCGGCCAGGCCGATTACACCATGGACATCCAGCTTCCCGGCATGCTGTATATGCGCTTGCTGATGTCCCCGTACCCGCATGCCAAAATCCTCAAAATGGACACCAGCAGGGCGGAAAAGCTGCCGGGCGTAAGATATGTGCTGCGTTACGACGATCCGGAGGTGATGAAGGCGGACATTATCGGTAGAGTCGCCGGTTTCTTCGGCCTTGATCAGCCGCTACCCGGCGCAGCCCACATGGAAGGCGAGTTGGTCGGCGCTGCTGTTGCGGCGGAGACGGAGGATATTGCGGAAGAGGCGCTCTCCCTGATCGAGATTGAATGGGAGGAACGGCCCTTTATGCTTGACCCGGTGAAAGCCAGCGAACCCGGAGCGCCGCTCACCTTCCCTGAGCGCTATATTGACGGCAACCACTGGAACCGGGGCGCCTACGATGAGCTCTTACACGGGGATATGAAGAAGGGATTTGCCGAAGCTGATAAGGTCGTCGAATTCAGCTTCAAACGGACAGCCAATACATGGGTGGGGCCCGAACGCCCCTGCGGCGTCTGGAAGTGGAACGGCGACTGCCCCGAGATATGGTTGAAGCACCAGCGCATACATCTCCCCAAAAGCCGTATCTCGGAGTGGTTCGGCGGTATCGCGATGAGCAAGATCGAGATACATTCGCCGTATCAGGGAGCGAGCTTTGGAGGCTGGAGTCAGATAGACTGGAACCTTGGCCCGCTGTGGTGCGCCGCATTGGTGTCAAAGAGGGTTGGTCGGCCGGTGAAATATATCTTCAACCGCCGGGAGGATTTCTTCGGCGGCTCAATGGACGAAGGGACGTACTTTGTAAAGGTCGGTTTTAAGAATGATGGAACAATAACAGCTGTTGATGCCACCCTTTATCACGTCAATGCCATCTGGCCGGTTTTCAGCCCGTCCCTGCATCTGCATGACAACACCAGGATCACAAATATCAGGGGACACAGCAAGTCCATCTGGGTTAACAAGGGGCATACCGTGCCGACGCGCTGCGAGATGCTTCCGGCAGTGCTCACCCAGACACTGGTTCTTGATCGAGTGGCAGCCGAGCTGGGCATGGACCCCACTGAACTGGCGTTGAAGAACGACGGGGCCATGGGCCATGACATGGAATGGGTTAACGAGGAGAAGAAGAAGCGCGGCTTCCCGGTGCGCGACAGCCTGAAAGAATGCATCGACCAGGGTAAGGCGGCCATCAAGTGGGATGAAAAATGGCATAAGCCGGGCGCCAGGAAACTGCACAACGGGCGCATGCACGGCGTCGGCTTCACCTGGGCCCACGAATGGTCAGACTCCCTCGGCAGCGGTGAGTTTGCCATCCGCATCGAGCGCACCGACGGGACTGCTGCTCTGCTGGGTATGGGCGCCGATAACGGCGTCGATGCGGATGGCACTTATTGCCAGATAGCGGCCGACGAGCTCGGCTTCCGTCTTGAAGACGTGAACTACAACCCGCATGTCTACCGGGGCTTCTACCGGATGACGCCCGACTCATCAACCAATATGTCGGTGAATGGCTGGGCGGTGCGTCATGCAGCCAGGATTTTAAAGCAGAAGATACTCGAATCTGCCACCAGCCCATCATCCCCCACGCAACGAGGAAGCTTTCAGCCGGCGTTTCCCGACACCAAACCGGAGGAGCTTGACATAAAGGACAGCATCATTTTTGTCAAGTCCGATCCCTCGAGGCAGATGAGCGTAGCTGATTTCGTCAGGATGGCCGGCGCGGGCGGGCCTTTCGCCGACGATGAGTTCTTAGGGACGCGGGTCGGATGGTCGGAGCCGCTGTTTGCCTCCAGTTATCATGTTCAGTATGGCAAACACAACCCGGTCAATCCCCGCCCCTGTTTCTGCCGCCAGGCGCACTTCATGGAGATTGAGGTGGATACCGAGACCGGTGAGATCTTTGTTACCAACGTGGTTAATGTCAACGATGTGGGCAAGGTCATCAACCGCCTGAGCTGCGAGGGGCAGCAGTACGGCGGCAGCATCATGGGGGTTAGCCGCGCCAAGTTCGAGGAGATAGTCCACGACCCCGTCACCGGCGTGATGCTGAACGGCAACCTGCTCGACTATAAGATCGCCACGATGAAGGACCTCGGCCCCATCGGCACCATACTGGTCGAGACGGGGATGGGGTATGGTCCCTACGGGCTTATCGGCATCGGCGAAGACATCGGTACTGTAGTGCCTGGCTTGCTGGCCCCGGCCGTTTACAACGCCATCGGCAAATGGATTTACGACTTCCCCATCACCCCGGCCAAGATACTGCAGGCGTTGGGTAAAGCGTAAATGAAATTTAATGCTGTTCTATGAGGAGGGCGGTAAATTGAACAAAGCAACTACTGAACTTTTGTGCCCCTACTGCGGGGATACGGTTAATACAGCAGATGAATTGAAAAGCCATGTTTTCAATGCGCATAAAGGGCGCAGCCTGCCCGCTCCGGTAGGGCGCATCAAGCTGACAGTTAATAAGGCCGAGCATATATTTCAGGTGGAGCCCAACTGGACTTTGTATTACCTGATACACGACAAACTCGGCCTGACCGGCGCCAAGCAGTTCTGCGACCGCGGGGCCTGCGGGTCATGCACCATGATCGTGGACGGCAAGCCGGTGCTTTCCTGCATGATGCTGGCCATCGAGTGTGACGGAAAGAGTGTAGAGACCGTTGAGGGAATTGCTGCCGACGGGCATCCGTTGATCGAGTCCTATGTGAAGAACCATGCGATGCAGTGTGGATACTGCACGCCCGGTTTCGTTGTTACCTCCAAGGCGCTGCTCGACAGGAACCCGGACCCGACTGAGGAGGAGATTGTTGAGGCCCTGGCGGGCAACCTCTGCAGATGCAGCACCTATCCGCAGCATCCCATAGCTGTGAAGGAAGCCGCAAAGAAACTCCAGACGGTAAAATAAAGGCAAGGGGGCAAATGTGAAGGAATTTAAGCATTTCAACGCATATAGCATTGACGAAGCTGTATCCCTGCTGGGGCGCTACGGTGATAGGGCCTGTGTGATCGCTGGCGGCACGGACCTGCTGGGAAGGATGAAGGATAAGATATTGCCAACCTATCCTGAAGCTCTGGTGAATATCAAGACCATCCCGGGACTGAGCTACATAAAGGAATCAGATGGAATGCTGAGGATAGGCGCGCTGACACTGCTCTCCGATATCGCGCAAAGTGAGCTCGTCCGCTCCCGGTATTTTGCGCTTGCCGAGGCCGCGGGCAGGACCGCATCTCCACATCTGAGGAACATGGGGACCATCGCGGGCAACATCTGC
>CAYLRS010000220.1:0-3748 GCA_964385895.1 uncultured Dehalococcoidales bacterium | reverse complement strand
TTTAGATTCTTAGAACCCATGATAGCTCCCATTCCGCAACGACCGGCAGCTCTGCCATGATCGTTAATTATAGAGGCATATTTCACCATATTTTCACCTGCTAATCCAATGCAGGCGATTCCAATCTGAGTATTTCCCAATTCTTCTTTCAGTTTATCTTGAGTTTGATACGTATCAATACCCCAGAGGTGAGAAGCGTCTCTAATTTCTGCCTTGCCGTTGTTTACATACAGGTATACTGGTTTATCGGCCCTGCCGATTATCAAGATACCATCAAAACCTGAAGCCTTGAGATGGAAGGGAAATATGCCACCCGTGGTAGATTCTCCCCATATACCCGTTAAAGGAGATATGCCGCAAACTGCAGAGCGACTAACCATAGGGATAGTCGTTCCCGTGAACGGTCCGGTAGCAAAGACTAAAGGATTTTCCGCACTTAGTGGGTCCATATTTTTCTTGACGTGACCGTAGATTAATTTTGCAGCAAGACTAGAACCACCGATAAACTTTTTCAGATCACCCTCTTGAAGCTTGATATCCTTTGTCTTTCCTGTGCTTAAATCCACCTGCAAAAATCTACCCTGATAACCAAACATGGTTCCTCCACTAATAAATAGCCAATTTTTTATGTTTTATACGACTTGTATTTATCTCTAAGCTTCGGTTTTTCGATTTTTCCAGTGGGATTTCTCGGCACTTTATCAAATATAAAATATCTTGGGCGCTTATATCGAGGAAGATTTTGCTCACAAAACTTTTCCAACTCTTCCTTTGTAATACTTTCACCCGGCTTGAGGTCAACAATCGCAACAGCGACCTCTCCCAGCCGATCGTCGGGGATGCCAATCAATGCAACATCATTAATCTTGTTTTGCCTGAGGATGACCTCTTCAACTTCCACGGGATAGATGTTTTCACCACCGGTTATGATAATGTCTTTCTTCCGGTCAACAATGTAAATAAAACCGTCATCGCGTATTTGCCCCATGTCACCTGTGAATAGCCAGCCATTCCTGATCGTCTCAGCCGTTTTCTCTGGATTTTTATAATACTCTTTCATAACCCCGTTGCCTTTGACCGCTATTTCACCGATTTCTCCCTGGCGCACGTCGTTTCCGCTGCTATCCACAATGCGAACTTCCCAGTTAAATCCAGGTTTGCCCAGGGCTCCTATTTTATTTTCGTTTTCAATACCTAAATGAACACAACCCGGCCCGGTAGACTCGCTAAGGCCATAGTTAGTGTCATATTGCATTTTGGGGAAATACTTTTTCCAGTGCTCTATAAGGCTCGGAGGTATCGGTTGTGCTCCCATATGCATTAATCGCCACTGCGAGAGATCATAATCAGCAATTTTTAAATTCCCTCTGTCAAGGGCTGTAAGTATGTCTTGAGCCCATGGGACCAGCAGAAACACTATGGTACCCTTTTCTTCACTGACCGCTTTGAAGATTGCCCTGGGATCAACTCCTACAAGGATAGTAGCGCGGCCACCGACAATCAGGCTGCCGAACCAGTGTATCTTGCCCCCTGTATGATATAAAGGGGGAATGAGAACAAAATTATCATCGTGGGTCTGGTAATGATGCCTGTTTTCAGTAATGGCGGCACATTCCATATTACTATGTGTCAATAGTATAGGCTTGGGTTGTCCCGTTGTACCAGAAGTGAAATATAGGCCGCACGGATCCCAGTCATTTATTTCCACTTCAACCGGCCTTGTATCGCTCTTTGCTAATAATTTCTCGAAGTTCTCCATCCCTACAGGGACGTCATCGCCGACATAAATGTATTTCTCTATGGGCAACTCGGAACGAATACCTGAGATGGTATCTTTAAATTCTTTTCCCACTATCATCGTCCTGGCTTCCGCGACATCAATGCAGTATTTGATATCATTTCCGGTAAAGCGAAAGTTCAATGGTACTGCCCAGGCACCTGTCCTTATGATGCCGAAATAAGCTTCCAGCCAGTTTAGCGAGTTCATCATCAGGTGAATTACTTTATCGCCCTTCTTAACACCTCGTTCTATTAGAGCGTTAGCAATTTGGTTAGCCCTGTCATCAAATTCCTTCCACGTGATCTCTTCCCTGGTATCCTGACCTGCAATCCGCTGGATGAGGGCAACATCGTCGGGATATACTCTGGCGTTTCTGGCAAGCATTTCTGCAACATTCATCAGAAGTCTGACTCCTTTAAATTAAATATAAGCCATATAAAATAGAGGTGCGTTCACGTTCAATCACTTATTTGCTATCTTCAGTTACTACAGCCACGTTAAGTGATGTTTCTTGTTCTTTAAGCTGTCTAGGTTGGTGGACAAGTAGAACGGCTGGCAGGGCAATAGCATACAATCCCAACACGATTAAAAAAGCCAGCTTGTAATTGCCCATGATATCGAAAAGACGCCCTGTAACGGCAGGACCGGTAGATGCCCCTATACACTGGCAGAGTGTCATGATACCAAATATGGTCGGGTAAACAATCAGCCCGAAATTTTGGCTGACAAGCATCGACATGGTCGGCAGCCAACTCCCTATGCCCAATCCCATAGTGAAAGCAAACGCCCACAACATAATATCAGGTGATTCTTTATTGATGTTCAATAGTATGACAATACCTATCACTTGCAAGGCGAATCCAATAGCAGATGCATATTTAGCTTTCATATGGTCGCAGAGCCAGCCAAAACCCAACTTACCTACCGCGCTCATTAATGCCAGGAAGCCGAGAGCGCCAGCCGCCATTTGAGTTGGAAATCCGATATCTACCAGAAAAGGCACCTGATTTTGAGATACGCCAACCATGCTAAACTGGCTTAATACAACACTTATAGCAATCAGCCAGAAAGCAGGAGCGACTAAGGCCGCCTTTTCCGTAAGCTTCGATGGTAACGTTGACGTAGGCTTGTTTTGGACTATTTCTTTAACTGGCTCTATACCGTCAGGATAAAGCCCCATATCCGCCGGTTTGCTGGCTTTGATCACAAGCAAAGTGGCCGGAATGATAAGAAGACAGGTAACTGCACCAAGTATCAAATAAGCAGCTCTCCACCCAAATACTGGTATTAACGTTCCTGCAACGACTGGAGCTGCAACGAAGCCACCCATACCCACCCCAAACGCCATGATGCCTATCGCCAGGCCACGACGTTTGTTAAACCACTTTGAAACCAGGGAACTGGCAGGAATAGTTCCCATACCAGCCACACCGATGCCGACCAGCGCATAAAATACGTAATATTGCCATATATTTGTTATGCTGCCCAGCAGGGCTATCCCCACGCCCATCACAATAGCACCGATAGATATAACCTTCCTCTCCCCATAGTGAGTGATTAGCCTGCCAATAAATGGAGATACCAAACCTGATGCAAGGAAGAGAACACTGAAGCCAAGCATAATTTCTCCCCGGCGCCAATTGAAGTCAGTTTCGAGAGATTTTACAAACAGACTGAAAGCATAATAAGCAAACCCGGACCATACAAAATTACATAAAAAAGCCACAAGAACTATCCAGTAGCCATAGAATATTTTGGATTTGTTTAAAGTGTGTTGAGTAATCATAATGACCAGTATGATCAGCTATACAGCCTTACTAAACCCTATATTGAGTATTGTTTGTAACAGCAACCGCTACTAAAAAATGTTACTAACTAGTCAGTATACTATAAATTTGAAGTTTGTCAAGGATAAGTCTCTTCCAATACAAGATGAGCCTGGAGGAGGTAACGATTTCTAACACAGGA
>CAYLRS010000219.1:0-3766 GCA_964385895.1 uncultured Dehalococcoidales bacterium | reverse complement strand
TCGATCCGCCGCGCGATAAGACCTATTCGGTCATAGCCAACGAACTCGGTGTTAACGCGACTCCTGAGGGTGTTGCGAAAGCCCTACCGGCCGCCGATGCATACTGGCGTTCAGAGAACTCCAAAGCTCCTATAAGGCAACGGGAACAGGACGATAAGATCGCCGTCTATAAGGGGTACGGGTTCAGGATACTTGCCGGGACGAATGCCACTCCCGACCAGGCTCTGCAAATGCTGGCTAAAGCCTTTAGCATTGGCTTTGTATTCAAGGCCTTCGAAGACGCGCTTCCCGCCCTCAAACTGGTAAAGTATAAAAAACTCACCGCAGGGCTTATCTCAAACGTAGGGCAGGAGATCGACTCCTACTGCACAGATCTGGGTTTTGATCCCTACCTTGATTTCAAGGTTACTTCCTTTGAAGTAGGCTATGATAAGCCGCGGCCGGAGATATTTCAGCTCGCGCTGGATAAAGCCGGGGTGAAGGCTTACGAGGCCATCTATATCGGCGACCAGTACGACCAGGACATCCTGGGCGCGCGCGCAGTGGGCATGAAAGCAGTGCTCATCGACCGCAACCACACTTCGAGAGAACTCGATTGTCCTGTGATCACAACGCTGCTGCAGGTGACGGACTACATCTAAAGCAACTGCCCGATGCGGGCGGGCTTAAAAACCCGCTCCCTGCATGTCTGGTTAAAGCCCGCGCAGGAACTCCGGCCGCAGCAAAGCAGGATCCTTTTTAGCCAGTATAGCATCAAGCTGCCTGAGCACCTTTCCCTTATCGGCATGCATGCTGCCGCGTATGGCGTAATAGTTCGAGGCGTGCATGGAACTGAAAAAACAATTGCTGAAATCCGAGTTCTCAACGATGGTCTTGAGCTCACGCAGTGATTCGAAGGGGGAAATCAATTCAAAATCACCCCGTCCCCATTCCTCATATAAAGGTATGCCGGGTATTAGCGTCAATGTAAGCGCACCGGCATAATCCGGGTCCATTTCGGTCAATATTCTGGAGGTTTCCAGAGCATGTTTCTGGCTCCCTTTAATTCCACCCAATCCGAGTATCACCGTCACCGAGAGCAGGATGCCTGATTCCTTCACTTTTTTCGCCGCCTCGACCATCTGCTCATGACTGACTCCTTTGCATATTTGTTTTAATACATCGTCGTCGCCGCTCTCGACGCCCATATACAGGATACCCAGCTTCAAGTCTTTCACGGCTTTCAATTCATCCATCGATCTCCGCAGGATGTCCTGCGGTGTGGCATAGCTGGCGATGCGCTCCAGGTGCGGAAACTTGTCATTCAGATACTGCAGCGCTTCAACGAGTCGGGCATAAGGATAGACCAGTGCATCGGCATCCTGTAAAAAGACCCGCCTGCCGTCCCAGCGTCGCAGGATAGCGTAGACTATATCTGCCTGTGAGGGCACCCTCACATGGTGGTTCATGTAAAGCGTCATGGCATCTATTTCCTGTCTAACCTCCTGTAAATCCCGTATGCTGAGGTTGGTCAGGCAATAGCCGCAGAAAGTACAGGTATTGTTGGAGCATCCGGCTGTCAGTGGCAGGTAATAGCTGGCATGCTCACTCGGCGGACGCATTATCTCGGGCCGTTCAAATGCCATATCTATATCACCTTTCTATCACTGTCAAATCACTTTAGCAGCGCCACGTAGCTGTTCAGCGGTACCTTTAACGACTCGGCCACCGGCCTGCACTTTGCTTTCAAGCAGAAGAAGATCCTGCCGCGCGGTGCCAGCTCTTCCAGTGTTTCATAATAGCCCATGCCCTTGGCGAAGACAAAATCGGCCGATTCAAAAGCCTGCTTAAACTCATGCGAAGCCTGTTCAAAGTCGATGCCCGGCGTGGCAGTTCCCGTGGTCATTAACTCACCAACTTCATTTTCTACCCCTGCCCTTTTTATGTCTCCGAGGGTGATATCGTTCTGTACCGGCGCGTCTTTGACCACATATACAGTACGGGCATATTTTCGCATTAACTTCAGCAATGGCAGATCGAAGAACACCTCCCCAGCATTGTCGGCAAGATACAGGATCAATTTGGAATTTTTTACTTTTCCTTCCAACCGTCTTGAATCATCAATGGCGAATGTAATTATCTGGCACTTTATTTCTTTTTTCACCTCTTCAATCGGACGGAAGAAATCGATGGAGTTGCCCAGGGCCGCCAGTCTTAAATAATCCTGGAAATTTTCGCTGTAACTATCCTTCACAAGACCATATAACTGCCTGGCAACATCAATTTCAACATCTTTCATCTGCCTGTAGGGATCCGGATTCCCTGTGGTCTTCTTAACCGCATCATGTATCGAGGTGGCGATGACTATGGAGACGGTCCCGGGGACAAACTTATCACGCAGAATCATCTCGGATCTGGTTACTGCCGCCTGCTTTAAAGTCTCGTTTTCGGTGGCAAGATCCGCAGCCTGTAGCGATAGTCGACTGAGGCAATCTTTGCATTCTTCTGAGATCCTCATATCAAATTGATACCTTGCGTCAAATAAAGTTAAGCGGACGATGAATAGAAATGATCTGCGGTTCTTTTCAGAGCTTGCGGCGCGTCCTGAGGATCAGCACCAGGGTAACTATGACGAGCAGTGTTCCCGTACCTATAACTACCCAGACCCACAGAGGGGTATCGGGTTCGCTTCTTGCAGTCCCCTGTTGCGGCGGCATCGACTCAGTCTGAAAACTGAACGTCGCGCTCCAGTCGCTCGAAATCGGCTGCCCGTTTATTTCTACAGCACGCACACGCCAGAAGTAGTTGGTACCGTAATCGAGCGCGCCATCGTACTCGTAACCCGTGGAAATTGTTGTCGCTTTCTGCATAACCTGGTTGAATTCTGTGTCCTTTGCCAGTACAAATTCATATTTAGTAGCCTCCTTCCACGGCGACCATGAGAAGGAAGCGGGCTTGGTCTTGCAGCCCATGCATCCGTTATCAGGGGCCAGAAGCTGTACGCCGTAGTACGGGGTGTTGACGATGAACCCGGCCTTTACGGTGAAGCTGCGGGCATTGGACCAGGGGCTTACTGCAATCTGACCGGTTGCCGACTGGTATGACCTCACCCTCCAGTAGTAAATAGCCCCGGCTTCAGGTAATGATCCGGGGGCCAACCACATGGCAGGGCTGGTCACATTGTTCTGGTCCATCCTGACAAGTATGGAACCTGTTACCGATTCGATGTTACTTGAATTGGAGATGGCCGGGTTGATTCTCAATGTAAAGGCAGCGTCTTTCGCCACCTGTAATTCATATACCGTTGAGAGGCATAGCTGCTCCCATGATAGATCCACCTGCTGGTTACGCCCGGTAACCGGGTCAGCGCCGACAAGCGCCTGGTCCGGCGGGGTTCTCAATGAGGGGCCTTTTTTAGCCAGGCAGTCGGTGTAAGCCCAGAGCATGCCCTGCCTGGCCTCCGGATTGTAACCGGGGTTAGACATGAATTTACCACCAACGACAGTAAAATTGTCCCCTATACCCGAGTACTCTTTATCAATGGCCCACAGTGCAGTATTAGTGTTAGGCGAACAGCAGCCGCAGGCTTTCAGGGAACTGGGTTCGAGCGTAAAATGCACGTCATTCTGATTGGGCGGTACGTATATGTCCAGGCAATCCCAGTATATGCCGGGCTTGGGCATGCCGTTTCTCGGCTCGAGCGTCCTGCAAACAGCGCTATTTGATGGCAATCCGCCCTGCCCCGGGGCCAGGGAAGTAGTTATATTGTCATGGGCTGCATACAGTG
>CAYLRS010000218.1:0-3770 GCA_964385895.1 uncultured Dehalococcoidales bacterium | reverse complement strand
GGCGTTCACATTGATGTTAACCCCGCCCTGTGTGAGATGACCGGCTTTTTAAGAGAGGAGCTTATCGGAGTCGGGCCACCCCATCCCTATTGGCCACCAGAACAATACGAAGAAATAGACAGGGCCTTCCAGAAGACCATGGCAGTCGACTTCACGGATGTCGAATTGACTTTCATGAGAAAAAATGGCGAGCGCTTTCCAGTAATTGTCAGCCCCTCCGCGGTAAAGGGCAAACAAGGGAATGTAATTAGTTACTTTGCATCGGTTAAAGACATCACCGAACGTAAACAGGCGGAGGAAGCTATAAAAGAGAGCGAGGAGAGATACCGCACGCTTTTTGAAGCCAGTGCAGAGGGGATCCTGTTTGCAGACCTGGAAACGCAGCAATTCCAGTACGCGAATCCGGCAATATGTCGAATGCTCGGATATACGGAAGAGGAATTGAGGACGATGGACGTGGCCGCCATTCACCCAAAAGAGAATCTGCCGATGGTCCTGGCCGAGTTCGAAGCCCAAGCGCGCGGAGACAAAATTCTTGCGCCGGAATTGCCGTGTCTCAGGAAGGACGGCACAATTCTCTATGCGGATGTCAACGCTTTCAGCATCACAGTCGGGGGCCGGAGGTTCAACGCGGGGTTCTTCCGCGATATCACCGACCGCAAGCTAGCTGAAGAAAAACTTCTTAAAAGCTACGAATCTATTAAGAAAACCTTGAATGACGCCATCAATACCATGGTCAAAATTGTGGAACTGAGAGATCCGTATACATCAGGCCATCAGCAGAAAGTGGCCGACCTGGCAACCGCCATAGCCGGGGAAATGAAGTTGGAAGATACACAAATTGACCAGCTAAGGACGGCGGCAGTAATCCATGATATAGGGAAATTGTATGTTCCTTCTGATATCCTCAGCAAACCTGGAAAACTTTCCGATATGGAATTTAGCTTGATAAAAATTCATGCTCAGAGCGGCTATGATATTGTCAAAAGCATGGATTTCCCTTGTTCTGTTGCACAGGCCATCCTGCAGCATCATGAAAGGCTGGATGGTTCGGGATATCCCAATCAGCTGAAGGGTGAGGATACGCTCCTGGAAGCCAAAATACTGGCTGTAGCAGACGTGGTTGAAGCCATGGCTTCACACCGCCCATACCGTCAGGCACTGGGCATCGATAAGGCGCTGGAAGAAATATCAAAGAATAAAGACAGGCTATATGATGCTGAGGTAGTGGATGCCTGCCTGAAGCTCTTTCAAAAGGAAGGATTCAAATTCACAGAACCTGGAATGCGAGATTATTACTAAGACAAATTTAAGCTAAATAGTGAGGGCATGGGGCACTGCCATGAGATTGCCGCGGGACTGCGTCCCTCGCAAAGACATGTTACAAGTAGGGACGGGGCTAAAGCCCCGTCCTTTTCATTCGGGCGGACATGAATGTCCGCCCCTACGCATACTGTCATTGCAAGCAAACCGGGGTAATCTTCCGATCCAAAAAAGGCCTCTTGACAAGCTTAGTACGATATGTTAAGATATATCTTGTTATATTATAATATATCTTGCAGAACTGATCAGGAAAGGAGAAAGGCGAATGACCATTGAGATCGTTATTTTAATATTTGTAGTTATTATATTTTGTCTAACTTTATTCAATAATGTCAGGACAAGGCGTATTTATAAACAATTAAGAAAGGGGGTTGGAAATATTAAGGAATAATCTTTTATATTTTTAATATATTTATTGGAGGCTGAAATGATGAACTGGCATAAATTTCATCACGGGCACTGGAGGGAGAGGATGTTCAGGAAGGGGGACTTCAAATACATGATCCTGGATTTGCTGAATGACAAGCCGCGTCATGGCTACGAGATAATACGCGAACTGGAAGGCCGTTTTATGGGTATGTACACGCCCAGCGCAGGTATCGTCTATCCTACTCTGCAGTACCTTGAAGAACTGGGCTACGTAACGGTCGAGCAGCAGGACGGGAAGAAAGTCCACACCATCACAGATGATGGCCGACGTTTCTTGTCGGAACAGGCGAAGGTGATGAAGGAGATTAAGGACAATATGAAGCAATTCTGCGGCTGCTGTCAGCAGGAGGAGGCGCCCGAAATAATGCGTGAAATCTGGAACCTGGGACGTTTATGCACGCGCGGTGTACGCCATGCTGACAAAGGGAAAATGGAGAAAATTCATAAAATCCTTACCAACGCTTACGGAGAAATAGAAACAATACTAGGCCATTGATTAAAGTAACTAGAAGCCAATTCACAACAGAATTGGTACTGAAGGGATAAAAATAAATTAAAATCAGGAGGATTACATGAGCGAGACAACGGATGACACCAAACAGGGGGGTTGTTGCGGTCCGCAGGCGGATAAGTCTAAAAGAATGTTCGATATGATGAACATGTTTTGTTCCTGCCATGAGGGCATGGGCAATATCGATAAGGGGAAAAAAGAGAAAATACGTAAAATAATCAAAAACGCCTGCGGTGAAATAACATCGGTAATGGGCCATAAATAGCTACGATTCTATTGAGGGTAGCAGGTTTTCCCGGGGGACTGTTTTATAACATCTGGCGCAGCAGGAATAATGAGCTGTGGCAGACCAGAGACTTATTTACATGCTGTACTTTTTATGGTATAACTCTGTTTAAGAAAGCGAAGATTCAATTTGGCCCACACCCATTGGAAACTCCTGCCCGAAGCTGAAAAACCCCTGGACATTAAGGGCCTGCATGCCCTGATTGTACAGCTGCTCTATAACCGCGGCATAACGGGCCCCACCGAAGCAGAAGTCTTTCTCAGGGCTGATAAGCGGCTGGCGATCGACCCTTTCATACTGCCCGATATGCACCAGGCGGTGAACCGCGTCTATAAAGCCCTCCTGTCCGGCGAAAAAATAGCCGTCTACGGCGATTTCGACGCCGACGGCATCACCGCCACAGCTCTCCTGGTGCAGGGGCTGACGGAGCTCGGCGGCGACGTTGTTCCTTACATACCTCACCGTCTTTATGAAGGTTACGGACTGAAGATTCCCGCGCTGGAAAAGCTGCGCAAGCAGGGCGTGACGCTGGTCATCACCGTGGATACCGGCATTACGGCCTTTGCAGAGATCGAGAAAGGCCAAAAGATGGGAATGGACATTCTGGTCACCGACCACCATGTGCCCCTTGAGCAGCTGCCACCGGCCAGGATAATAGTTAATCCCAAGCGCAGCGATTCTACCTGCCCCTTCATCGATTTCGCCGGTGTGGGCGTGGCCTTCAAGCTCCTTCAGGGCCTGCTTACCGGCTCTCACCGCGAAGACCTGGTTAATAACTCGCTGGAACTGGTGGCTCTCGGCACCATCACCGACATGTCACCGCTGGTCAGCGAGAATCGCTACTGGGTTAAGTCGGGGCTAAGCATACTCAACCAAACAAAGCGCGTCGGGCTCCTCGAGCTCATGAGCTGTGCCGGTATTGACAGGGGAAATCTCACTGCCGGAACCGTCTCCTACCAGATAGGGCCGAGGCTGAACTCCGCTGGCAGACTCGATGACGCTAGCACCAGCTACCAGCTGCTGGTGACGCAGGACAGGGTGCAGGCGAACATGCTTGCCATGGAACTCGAGGAGAAAAACAAGGAGCGCCAGCGGATGGTGAGCGAGATGCTGGACAAGGTGCGCAGGCAGATCCTCGAGGACGGGGTTGACAGGCCCATCCTCATGGCGAGCGACGCCGACTATCAGACCGGTGTCATGGGCCTGGTGGCCGGCAAGCTG
>CAYLRS010000217.1:0-3779 GCA_964385895.1 uncultured Dehalococcoidales bacterium | reverse complement strand
AGAGATTCAAGAATACGTATTTCGTCCAGTTCCCGGGCGTGTATACTACCGGGGACGGCGCCAGGGTTGACGAGGACGGCTACTTCTGGCTGATGGGCCGCATCGACGACGTCATCAACGTATCCGGTCACAGACTCGGTACGGCGGAAGTCGAGAGCGCCCTGGTTTCACATCCCAGGGTAGCTGAGGCAGCCGTTGTCGGCATGCCCCACGACATCAAGGGCCAGGGCATCTATGCCTACGTTACTTTAAAGTCCGGCCAGCAGAAGTCCGATGACCTGAAGAAAGAGCTCGTCGCCCATGTCCGCAAGGAGATAGGGCCGATCGCTACACCGGACAAGATCCAGTGGGCAGATAGCCTGCCGAAGACCCGCAGCGGCAAGATCATGCGCAGAATTCTTACCAAGATCGCTGCCAATGACGTGTCTAACCTGGGCGATACATCGACTCTTGCTGATCCCGCTGTTGTTGACGACCTGGTCAAGAACAGGGTCTAACGAATAAAATTGAACGGCGCTGCCCACAAAGCAGCGCCGTTTCTTACGGCTTGAGTTTACAGCAATGTTACTTGCCGATATAATTCAGGTTTAATTACGAAGGAGGTATTTAATTTACATGGCAGAAGAAACAAAGCTTTTCGGCCTGCCAGCAGAGAAGGGCAGGTGGATTCTTGTTGTTCTAGGTTTCATAATCAATCTTTGTCTTGGCAGTGTTTATGCCTACAGTGTCTTTAAAGTCCCGGTTCAGAATTTATTCAAGGTAGGCGCTTTTGACGGCGGCCTTCCATACATGTTTTTCCTGGCATTCTTCGCCGGGATATTTCCATTTAGTGGAAGATTACTGGAGAAACTTGGTCCCAGGACTATGGGCATTATCGGTGGCGTGGTTGTTGGGGCCGGCTGGATATTGTCCGGGGTTCTTCCAGCCATTTGGTCTAATATCTGGATATTGGTCATAACCTATGGTGTGATCGCTGGAGCCGGAGTCGGCCTGGCTTATAGCGGTCCTATTGCAGTAGCAACCAGGTGGTTCCCTGATAAAAAAGGACTGGCTGTTGGGCTGACTGTGGCTGGTTTCGGCGGTTCACCATTCATCAGTGCTTACGTAGCCAAGAGTTTGATCGATACAGTGCAGGTGTTAAATGCATTTTTAATTCTGGGTATTGCATTCCTTATTTTGATAATTTTGCTGTCTCTACCACTGAAATTCCCGGGAGCTAATTGGAAGCCGGCAGGATGGACTCCAAAGGCTGGTGCGGCAACAGTCGGCGCCGATTTGGATAGCTCTGCGATGGTAAAAACTTCCACTTTCTGGGGCCTTTTCCTGTGCTTTATTATTGGTTCGCTTGCAGGCCTGATGGCGATAGGAATTTCAAGCCCTTTGGCAACCGGAATTATTAAACTGGATGCTGCTGCTGCCGCTACGTTAGTAATGGTTTTTGCGCTCTTTAACGCCGGTGGTCGTCCGCTCTTTGGCTGGGTCACCGACAGGATTACTCCCCGCAACGCTGCAATAGTCTCTTTTGTCATTATCTTGCTCGCGTCTGTGGGCATGCTGTTTGCCGGCCCGGGCAGTCTCGCTTTATATGTCGTATGCTTTGCAGCATTCTGGCTGTGCCTTGGTGGATGGCTGGCGATCGCTCCCACTTCTACTACAACTTTCTTCGGGACAAAATTTAGTGCCAGGAATTACGGTATAATGCTTCTGGCCTATGGCCTGGGCGCTATACTGGCCAACTTTATTTCAGGTTTTGCCAGCGACCTCTTTGGTTCATATTTGCGAGCTTTCATCCCGGTAGCTGCTATGGCGTTCATCGGAATCTTTCTCGCAATTTTCCTTATGAGACCGCCCAAGAAAGCAAATTAATACCGGATACGTAGGGTTATCAGCAGTGAGGGCGGCCGGTTTGCAAACCGGCCGCCCTCTGGCTTGTATTTTTATGCACCTGTCTTTCAGGTGCTAAAATTAATACCTGATTACTTGATATGGTAAATTGATGTCAATGAATGCAATCGTAGTCAAGGGAGCACGGGAACACAACCTTAAGAATATCGATGTTACCGTACCGCGGGACAAGCTGGTAGTTATTACCGGCGTGTCCGGCTCGGGTAAAAGCTCACTTGCCTTCGATACGATCTATGCCGAGGGGCAACGTCGTTACATTGAATCTCTTTCTGCCTATGCACGGCAGTTCCTGGGCCGGATGGATAAGCCGGATGTAGATTATATCGAAGGCCTCAGCCCGGCCATATCAATCGACCAGAAGGGCCCTTCGCATAATCCACGTTCCATAGTAGGCACTGTAACTGAAATTTATGATTACCTCAGGCTGCTCTTTGCCCGAGCGGGCCGGCCTCATTGCCCTCAGTGCGGCCGTGAAATTTCAAGGCAGACCGTTCAGCAGATTGTAGATGATGTCCTGATGATAAAACCGCAAACGCGCATCATGATACTTGCGCCTGTTATAAGGGACAGAAAAGGTGAGCATCAGCAGATATTTGACGATCTGCGAAAAGCTGGCTTTATCCGTGTTAGAGTTGATGGCTATGTACGCGACCTTGTAGAAGAATTTCACCTGGACAAAAATAAGAAGCACATAGTCGAGGTTGTGGTTGACCGCATAATAACTGGAGAAGCTGAGAATACAGCTCGCATTGCAGACTCAGTAGAAACTGCTCTAAAGCTGGGTGGGGGCGTGGTACTTATCTCAATCGCTGATGGCGAGGAAATGCTTTTTTCTGAACATTTTGCCTGCGTCACTTGTGGGATAAGCCTGGGCGAGATGGCTCCCAGGACATTCAGCTTTAATAGCCCGCACGGCGCATGCCCGGCATGCACCGGACTCGGTATCAAGCTTGAGATAGATCCTGACCTGGTAATACCCAATAAAGACCTTAGTATTGCCGAAGGCGCTATCAAGCCATGGTCGACTTATACGTGGTATTTGAACCAGTTAGAGGAAACGGCTCAGCAGTACGGATTTTCCCTTCGTGTGCCGGTTAAAAAGCTCTCAAGTGAACAGTTAAAGCTGGTACTTTACGGAGAGAACCATGAACCTGTCAGGTATCGTAATAGGTTTGGGAAAGTGCGTGAGTATTCTATGGGTTTCGAGGGTGTGATACCCAATTTAACGAGATTATATAGGGAAACGGAATCTGAAAACCGTCGTATGGAGATAGAGAGATATATGTCAGCCTCTCCGTGTCCTGAGTGCCTGGGAAAGAGGCTAAAACCCGAATCACTGGCCGTTAAAATCGATGGTAAGAACATTATGGATGTCACCGGCATGCCCGCGCTTGAAGCAATGGACTGGATCCAGTCCATAATGGGGTCACGAGGCGGTCAACCAATATTGACGCAGAATGAGTTGACTATAGCACATCAAATAGTAAAAGAAATAAATGCCAGGCTGGGATTTCTTAGAGATATAGGACTGGGCTACCTGACGCTCAACCGGGCTTCAGCGACGCTCAGTGGGGGCGAAACGCAGCGGATCAGGCTGGCTACCATGATAGGCAGCGGATTGGTGGGAGTCCTCTATATTTGCGATGAACCGACCATAGGCTTGCATCCTGCGGACATCCACCGGCTTATAAATACATTGAAGAAGCTCAGAGACCTGGGCAACACGGTGATCAGCGTGGAGCACGATGAAGCCATGATGCGCGCAGCTGATTTTATAGTTGATCTGGGACCTGGGGCCGGAGAACATGGTGGCAGTGTGGTAGTGACCGGTACTATACAGGATATCATGAATTGCAGAGATTCTATAACAGGAC
>CAYLRS010000216.1:0-3788 GCA_964385895.1 uncultured Dehalococcoidales bacterium | reverse complement strand
CTGAAGAGGTGTTGGTCCTGGACCTTCAAGGTAAACTGCTGGAAGGCAACGGCAATATCTCTCGCGAAGCTCCTACACACTTGAAGCTGCTCAACGCTTTTTATCCTGGAGGGCAGGCCGTCATTCACTCCCACGCCAGAAATATCATGGTTTTTTGTGCTACTAAGCAGCCCATTCCGCCCGTACTGGAATATACATACAAATTTGGTGAAATCAACTTGGTCGAATATGCTCGCGGCGGGGTACAGAACCAGCAATTGGCCGAGAATGTTTTTAAAGGATTGTGCGGGCAGGAAGAACGGATCGCCCGGCATGCCGCAGCCGTCGTAGTGCCCTGGCACGGACTCTTCGCGATAGGAAAAGATCTATATACGACACTGGATGCGGTGGAACGGATCGAGATTAATGCGCGTTGCATCCTTTTTGGAAAAATTTTACTGAACGGTGATGACCGGCTGGACCGCTGCCGTAACGATCTGGCTGAGCAGCTCAAATCTTCAGACGGGAATGGGGAGTAATCCGTTATCTGACATGATCGTAACCGTAACACTCAATCCAGCCATCGACCACACGTTATTCATAAAAGATTTTAAATGGGGCCAAACGATCCGCGCCTCGCAGACAGTGATAGGGATGGGTGGCAAAGCTACGGATGCATCGTGGATTCTGGGCGAGCTTGGTTATACCAACCTGGCTCTGGGCTTTGCCGCAGGGAATACTGGCGAGCAGATGGAAAAGATGCTGCAGATGCGTGGTTGCCAAACGGATTTTGTGCGGGTTGGGGGAGAAACGCGCACCAACATCGTAGTGATCAGCGAAGAAGGGAAAGGCCAGAGCACACTGGTCAGCGATGGTCTCGAGATTGAAGAAAGCCATATCCAGGAGTTAAATAAAAAAATTGTAACTGCTTTAAAAAAAGCTAGCTGCGTCCTTATCGGTGGCAGCGTGCCGCGCGGGATAGACGTGTCAATTTACACACACATGATCAGGCAAGCGCGTGCAGCCGGGCTGCCGGTGGTCTTTGACGCCAGTGGCCCTGGTTTGAAAGCCGGGCTGGAAGGACAACCGACCATTGCCAAACCGAATATTGATGAGATATCCGAACTGACCGGTCGAAAGATCACCTCGACCAAATCCGCCTACCATGCCGGGAAAATGCTGCAGGAAAAATACAGCACTGCACTCGTCATCACCCTGGGCCAGGCAGGTGCGCTGGCGGTACTGCCCGACCGTGCTTACCGCATCCCGGTGCTTAAAATCCCCGTCGTCAGCACAGCCGGTGCGGGCGATGGTGTCCTTGCTGGCCTGTCGGCTGCACTTTCTTGCGGCAAACCCATTGAAGATGGCTTGCGTCTGGGTTTTGCCGCCGCCGCCGCCGTATGCCTTACGCCTGCCACGGCGGATTGCCGTCGCGCTGACGTTGAAAGGCTCCTGCCCCAGATAGAGCTGATCCCTTATTCCGACTGAGAAGATCAATTACATTCGAGGCATGAAATGAAAGTCGAAGAAATAAGATCAATAAAATGGAGCGATTATTCAGAAGGCTATTTAATCGGCCATCCAATCATATCGCCAATTATTGCTGACCCGACATTCACCTTTCCGGAGAACTCACCTGATAAACAGTGGCACCTGTTTGCCCACTCGGTGTGTGGTATACATCATTATATTTCCGGAGAAGGGGTCAGGTGGGAAGACCGGGGAGTGGTCATTGCCAATGCAATGAGGCCGTATCTCTATTTTGAAAACCCCATATATTATCTGCTTTACGAGAAGTACAGGCCCCTGTCGCTCGTGCTGTCATGGATGAAAAACAGAAAATGGCACTCGGAGATAGCGATGATGCAGTCCGCCGATTTGAGGAAATGGACGAACCCGACAACGCTGATAAAGCCCGAACTGGACTGGCATGCTGGCGATGGACACAAATCCGTAAGCAACCCCTGTCTGATTAAACACGGGAATGACTATTGTCTATACTACAGCGCCTCGCTCGTTTACATTGATGACTGTGGATTCAATGAACCGGACTCCATAGGTCTGGCCAAATCCACGTCCATTACAGGGCCATATGAATTGCTGAAAGAACCCATAATCGAGGTAAACAAAAAAGATCCGTGGTGCAACCTGAGCTGCGGATCTATTAAGGTCCTCGGGTGCGAAGACGGCTTCGTGGCATTCGAAAACGGAATATACTGGGACGAACAGAAAAAGCAGAGCGGTTCCGCAATTATCATACTGAAATCAGGAGACGGCACCAAATGGGAGAGGCTTGTAAAGGAACCTATACTGAAGCCATCAAGCGGATGGCGCAGGAGTCACATATATGCCTGCGACGTCAGATATCACGAAAGGCAAAAAACATGGTACCTGTATTATAACGCGAGGGATGACTGGTACATGACCAGAGGCAAGGAAAGGATAGGTTTACTGATTGGGAAAAAGGAAATGTACTGCTCCCCATAAAAACAACCGGCAGCATCACATCTATAGGCTCTATTACCAGCGCTTTCACCTTGACGTTTACGATAGCTAATACTAAAATCAAACTGCGTTTCGAGAAAATATATCGGGAACGGGCAATTGTTACGTTCTTGAGATATCCCTGCTGCTGTATATAGAGGTTTAAGCTATCATGTTATGTATGCCCAATGACAGAACCAATCCGCTAAAGCCAATCAAATGGTATAAGAACCTGGCCACAAGAAAGGGGCGGCTTGAAGCCAAAGCATTTCTCGTAGAAGGGACCCGGGCCATCAGACAGATAATTAGTAATAATCCAGATGAATTGATAGAAATTGTATCCACGAAGAAACTGGCTCCCTTTTACCATAATTACGCTAAGCGCTATGTTACTGATAGCCAGTTATGCTCGATCAGCTCCACAAAGACACCTCAGGAAACCATCGCTGTCGTTCGTCTACCCCTGGATATGTACTCCGACCACCTGCCGGACAAAATCGGTACTAAAATCCTGCTGCTTGAAGATGTTCAAGACCCGGGAAATGTGGGCACTCTCATACGCACTGCCGCAGCCTTTGATTTTTCCGGAGCTATCCTGACAGAAAAATGCGCCGACCCCCTATCTCCAAAATGTGTTCAATCAACTGCTGGCACGGTGTTATCTTTATGGATCAGAAGAACTTCCCGTTATCTGGAGCTTGCAGAGGCGCTGAAACGTAGCGGATATCTCCTTGTAGCCGCGGACCTCGGTGGTGTAGAAGACCCATCGGTTCTTCAACACCAGGATAAGCTACTGCTCGCGCTGGGGAACGAGGCAGCCGGCCTTTCGAGATCAGTACTGAAAGCGTCCAATTGCAGGTTAAGAATCCCCATAATCCAGGGAAAAGCGGAATCGCTGAATGTCGCGGCTTGCGGTGCAATCTGCATGTATCTAAGCTGTCATAAATGCTAAGCCCGATCATCATGAAGAACCCCAAGTTCCGATATAACTTATTTATAGAAGGATACCGCGGCAGGAGATTTGTTTTCTACCTTGCAGGATAGTAGGAATCCTTCAATCAAACGATGTTGTAAATGGATACTTAATGACGCTTGTGAATTCGGACGAATAGAAAGGTAATCAGGATTTGATTTAGCTTCAGAGGTTTGTATGGTGGAGCTGAGGGGCCTCAAGGTGGAAGTAAAAATTTACGGGGATAACTGGGGTGTCCCGCAATATTTATGCTGAGAATAAGGATGACCTCTTCTTTGCGCGGGGGGTGCAGGCTTGGTTGGACTGAACCCCTTGAACCGGACACTTTGAATTATGTATATCAGGGTCACAA
>CAYLRS010000215.1:0-3795 GCA_964385895.1 uncultured Dehalococcoidales bacterium | reverse complement strand
ATCGACCTTGCCCAGACCGAGGCACTGATGAGGATCATCCCTAACTTCACTTATTTCAGCATAACCAACGAAGAGCTGGAGAGGGTCGGCAATACCGACCCGACAATGGCGCCTTCCGGGATATTCAAATCGAGCGACGAGAAGTTCATTGCCGTTGCGGCAGCCACGGACGAGCAATACAGAGCACTATGCGAGGCCATGGGCAGGCCGGATTTGGTCAATAAATACAAGGACACCTTTGACAGGCTCAAGGCAGAGAACGCTAAAGAGCTGTGTGGCATTACGGCTAAATGGGTTGGCGGCAGCAACAGTGCCGACCTTGTGGACCTGGCTAAAAAGCACGCTTTCCCCATTGCCCTGGTAGAGGATGATTACCAGATAGCCAACGAGGAGTGGCGGCGCGAGCGCGGCAGCGTCATGATATACAGTGATGATATGTACGGGAAACTTGCCATGCCCGGCCCATCCGCGATGTTGAGTAAAACTCCGGGGAGAATTAGGTGGCTGGCGAGGCCGCTGGGCTACCACAACCGCTATATACTAAAAAAACTGCTGGGCTATTCGGAGGAAGAGATCAAGCAACTTGAAAAGGAAAGGGTCGTAGGCTACTGGGATGACAGGCCCGGCATCAAGCCCCCTGTATATTACGATATGTCCAAAGACCCCGTTTTCAATTACCAGGGAGAATGATTTAAGGCAATAGAATGAGCGAGAAAGAGAAGGAACAGATACTCGTCAGGTACGGCGGCAGCCGCAGGGAGCGTGAGGTATTCCTCAAATCCATGATGAGCCCGGAGGGCAAGCCAGAGGTGCTCGAAAATGTCATCGTCCTCGACCTGAGCTATGCGAATTTGGCAGGAGATATCTGCTCGAGCATATTTTCCGAATTTGGCGCGGAAGTGATTAAAATCGAACCGCCCGGGGGCGATCCTTCAAGGAAGATCACGCCGTATGGTGTCAACAGGAACGGTGTCGGCGTGCCCTTCCTGATGGAAGCGCGCAGCAAGCGTTATTGCACCTTGGACATTAAGACTGAAGAGGGGCGTGAAGAAATTAAAAAGCTGGCGAAAAAGGCTGATTTGATCATTGAAACGTATGCACCCGGTAAAATGGACGGCTGGGGAATAGGATACAGGCAACTCAGCGAGACCAATCCGGGGTTGATCTACATAGCTATTTCGCCATACGGGCAGTTCGGTAAAAAAGCTCAGGAATTCATAAATGTCCCGGATTCTGATATTACGGCCCAGGCTGCTTCCGGCGCACCCGCGAATATCGGTGACCCGCCTAATTCGCCTGAACCCTATAACTGGCCGTTGAGGGCCGGCGTATGGCTGGGCTGGTATATATCAGGTTTAGAGGCTGCCCTGGGCGGAACCATTGCGCTGTATTACAAGCTTGCCAGCGGCGAAGGGCAGATGATCGATGTGGCATCGGCTGACGCTTTCTCGTCGCTGGTGGGGTACCCTGTCCTCATCGGCTTCACCTGGGACAAGGCCAGGCCGAGAATAGGAAAGCACGATTTTACCCTCTATCCTTACGGATTCTGGAAAAGCAAGGACGGAATAGTTGCCATAGCCGCGCCCAGGGACCATGATTTCAGGGCTTTACTCAAGATACTGAAAATCTGGAAACACGAGGACGACTGGCGGTTTACCTTTGACCGCATTCCCGACTTGCTGGACCAGATAGAAATATTATACGGGATTATCGAAGAGCAGACGGTAAAGTATACATCGGCCGAGTTGATAAAGATGGCGATGGAATACAGTATCAAATCGGCGCGCTCCAAGTGGCGCGGCGGCGGTGTGCCCATTGTAATGGAGGTTCAGAAGCCGTCGTCGACGATGCTGAATCCCCACTGGGCGAAGCGCAACTCTTTCATGCATGTAGATGATCCCAAACTGGGCAAATTTATAATACCGGCCAACTTCATCAAAATGTCCGAATCACCTCCGCGAGTGAAGTGGGTCAGGTGCGAGATCGGGCAGGATAACAATTACGTCCGGGAGAAATACCTCAAAGGTTAAATAAATCCGGCTAACGGATACTATAGGGCCTTGAAAGAGGCCCTATTTTTATGATTTGCCAAATCTAATAAGTTAACGGCAAAAGGCTCAGTATTCAGGGGTGGAATCGTACGCGTTGATAAAAGGGGGCGCCCCCTGTTTTAAGGGGGCGCCCGGGGATGATCGATCTGGCTTGAGGTTACTTTTTCTCGTACTTGAGGTTGAAGCTGGTGTCCTTGGAGAGGTTGCCGTAGGAGACGATGGCCTTGCCAGTTACGGTGTAGACGCAGGGGCCGGCGGGAGCTGCGTCCCAGGCCTTGTCGACTCCACCCTGGACGGCGTCGATGGTGCCGCGGAGCTTGGCATATAGGCCTACGATGGCAGCAGTATCAGCGGTGCCGGCCTTGACGTCATCGACAGTGGGGCCGCCCCTGAGCCCGGCTAGTGTGCCGAGGGCGGGGTAGTTCCACAGCGGTGGTTTCTTGCCGCCGATGGCCTTCCATATGGGGATACCCGCGACATGGGCGGGGACATACTCCATGCCTTTGGCCATGTAGTATTGCTCGAAAGCCACGCCGCCGAAGCCGGTGAAGGGTATAACATTGGCGTAGGACAGGCTGAGCTGGCCTTTTGCAGGTATGATGGTGCCCGGTACCACGGTTTTCATGGTTACCGGTATGTCATTAGCTTTAATAGAGTAGGTAAAGGAGTCGAGGTTAACGGGCACGTCATTGGGGTTTTTAATGGTAAAGAAGATGTCGGCCACGATGGTCTCCTCTCCGTACCACTCGTTGGAGATATAGCCGAGTTCGACGGTGCAGGGTTTAAGCTCGGAGGGAGCTGTCGAGCAGGCTGCCGTGCCGAGCAGGATAGCGATCATCAGGGCCGCGATTGGGAGATATAATTTCCTCATATTAGCACCTCTTCCATGTCCTATTTAGCTTCAGCCCTTAGCTGCGCAGGGCTCTTGTACTGTTCGGGGTGAGCATATGTGCCCTTGTACCGCGGCGGCCATTCCGTGCTGTTCGTTCCCGTGGATAGCAAGACTACGTTGCCTTTGCCCTGGAACTGCCCGACGGGGTTTCCCCACTTTGACATGTCTGCCTTGTATATAGGCGAAGGTTCGCGCGGGTTGTCAGGGTTTGACATGATGCGCGAATGGAAGAAAGGCGCAACCTTCTTGCCTTCGAAGCCATGGACCCCCAGGATCGAGATATCCGTAAGGTATAGCCCCTCCAGCGCTGGGATGAGGGTATTTATATCGGTCGTTCCGGCCTTCTCAATCCCTTTCTTAAAAAGATACATGTCGGAATAGCCGATGGCAACATTGACCTGCACCGGGATTCCAGCCTTATGCATCTTCTGCAGGAATGGGATGGCGTTGGGGTTGAAGGGTTCCTCCTTCTCGTAGAATGACCCCATGCATCCCAGAGCAGCACCGCCCGTGAGGTCCCAGAAATCATAGGTATGGGACGTTCCCCCGTAGAAGCACACGGGTATGTCTTTTGCGGAAGACGTTGCCCACTGCTTGGTGAAGACCTCGGTATCGGTGAACCAGCTGCTTACAAAGAAAATGATCTGCGCCTTGCTGCTGGCAATGGCTTCCAGCGTGGGCAGGTACATGCCCGACCTGGCACTCACAGGTTTGCTGTAGACCGTCTCCAGGCCGTAGGTTTCCTTGGCGTAGTCCTCCCACTTGGGGAGATTTTTATCGGGTATGCCATTCCTCCATAATGTTGTCAATGCCAGGTTTTCCCAGAGCCAGGCTATCTTGCTTGCACCGGCT
>CAYLRS010000214.1:0-3798 GCA_964385895.1 uncultured Dehalococcoidales bacterium | reverse complement strand
CAAGGAATGGGTCGGCCGCCACATTTAATCCCACGTGCTTCATGGAAACCATTGCTCGGACACCGGCATACGAAGCCCCAAGTCCAACTTCCATGGCAACCTTCTCGTTGGTTGACCATTCCGCATAGATATCTTTGAATTGCGCAATATTTTCTAGGATCTCAGTACTGGGCGTGCCAGGGTAAGCAGATGCCACTTCTATGCCAGCATGATAAGCACCCAGGGCTATTGCTTCATTTCCGGATAAGAGTTTTTTAACCATTTCTAAAAGAATAAAAATTCTCCGCGATTTGTAAGACGCAAAGAATAATTATAATAGCCATTAACAAACTTATTCAAATACAAACAGCGATTTAGAATTATTAAAATACACTGGGTTTCTTTTTAAGCTGCTCAATCAGGCTATCCAGTGATATGGCTGCTAGAGTAAGGCTCTGAAGCCCACCGGCAGAAAGATGTATTGCTAACTCAGCGGCTTTTTCGTTACTGGGTGCCTCGACAATATTTACAAAATCGTACTGGCCTAGCAGGGCATATTGAGCGAGGATTTTAACTCCTATATATTCCACCTCTTTATTTAGTTCCTTTAGTCTTTCAGGATATTCCTCAATCGCTTTCCTACCTTCACCGGTCAATGTTGAGAGTACCACGTAAATAGCCATAACCACCTCCTCGATATTTAATAACTGATAGGATAAATTTATATCGTAGTTCTATTTTAACATCAAATGTCTTACCTTGATAACTTGCAATGCGCAATGCTTGCAAATATACAAAGTAATATAATATACTAACTAAAGTTTATATAAAATAGTTAAGTTAGCTATCCTGTAAATGAAAGCAAACAAATATATCTACTGAAGGTGACTCTGGATAAGTTACTGCATCCTCGTAGTAGCGCTGGAGTCACGAACCCACAAAAACCAAATTAGACACATTACCCGGTAACCTGTTAAGTATATCTAATTTCGGAGGAGGTATAACTATGAAAAAAACAATTTTTATCTTTTCGTTTATCGTGATTCTGGTATTACTCCCGTTGATATTGTCCTGCAATGCCGCACCACCAACTACTATTCCTTTACCGCCACCCACGATGGAATTGACCTATAGCAACTTCTTCCCGCCAACCCACTTGAATTCAGTTCTCGCACAGAAGTTCTGTGACGAAATTAAAGCCAGGTCGAAGGGCAGAGTCAATATCACTCTATACTCTGGCGGAACTCTGACACCTGCCCCACAGGTATACGACGGTGTCGTTAACGGCCTCTCGGATATTGGAATGTCGGTGCTCTCTTATACGGTAGGACGTTTCCCCGCATCCGAGCTAGTTGATTTGCCACATGGATACGTCAATGGATGGGTGGCAACGAAAGTGGCAAATGATTTTTACAATGAATTCAAACCCAAAGAGTTTGACCAGGTTCATGTTCTGTATTTCCATGCACATGGCCCCAGCGTTGTTTTTGCAACAAAGAAACCGGTTCGCCAGATGGACGACCTTAAAGGGTTAGTGATCAGGTCCACAGGAGTGGGTTCAAAGATAATCGAGGCACTCGGTGCCAAGGGGTATGGTGCTTCTCAGGGTGACGCTTATGACCTGATGTCCAAAGGAACTATCGATGGCAGTTACACTCCCCGGGAAACCTTGAAGGGCTGGAAGCAAGCAGAAATAGTCAAATATGTCACGGAATGCATAGATGTAGGAAGCACGGCCAATATGTTTGTTGTTATGAATAAGGCCAGGTGGGATAGCCTGCCCTCCGATGTAAAAGAGATTTTCACCCAGGTAAGCAATGAATGGATCGATAAGCACGGGAAGGTCTGGACATACTACGATAAAGCAGGTATTGAATATTTCCTGACATTCGATGGTCGAGAATTGATCAAGTTATCGCCTGATGAAATGACAAAATGGGTGAATGCAACCCAACCATTAAAAGATAGCTATATAGCTGAGAGGAATGCCAAGGGCCTACCTGCCGATACATACGAACAATTTTTAGTGGAGAAAGCTAAGTCCTGGGCTTCCAAATCACCGTCTGCCCAATCTTGCGAAGAATTCGTTAAAACCGAGCTTCAAAAATAAACTGAAAAACAGGCCGGGCTCATTCAAAAGCCCGGCCTGAATACCTTATTAAGTGGAAGCAAACATGAGCGCAAAATTTAATAGCTTTGAGAAGGCAGTGGTCTCAATAGCAAAGTGGCTAAACTGGATTGCTGCTGCAACCCTGGTATTAATGGTTGCGCTAGTCGTTGTCGATATTATCGCAATAAAAGGGCCACAACTTATACTGGGAATTGCCGATCTGCTACATATCCAGGGAATCACAATGGGTCCAACACCTATACCTGGCAGTATCGAGATCGTAAGCTTGCTGAGCGTTATAGCTATTACCTTCGCCATTGCCCAAACACAAATTCAACACGGGCATATCGAAGTGGAAATGCTGGTGACAAAACTGCCCAAAACTGCCCAGAAGGTTATCGCCGGTTTTGTGGACTGCTTCGGTATATTGCTTTTTGCATTACTATGCTGGAAAAGTATTGACTACGGATACGCGCTCTGGAAAAGTGGCGAAGTTTCCATGACACTGCAAGTACCATATTATCTTTTTGTATACGGCATTGCTTTCAGCAGTCTTGTTGTAGCGCTGGTTTTGATTGTGCAAATGATTAAAGCTATAAGAGAAACAGCATAACATGGACGGCATATTAATAGGCGTAATCGGCTTCATTGTATTAGTAATAATTTTCTTGCTTAGGATGCCGGTCGGCTTTGCCATGGCGTTCGTCGGAGTGCTTGGGCTCAGTTATCTTATTTCACCCGAAGTGGCCTTGTACGTGCTCGCAAGGGATTTCTTTAGCATATTTTCCTCTTATTCCCTCACCGTAATACCAATGTTCACTTTGATGGGTTGCATTGCATCGGAGTCGGGTATGAGCCGTCGATTGTATGATGCAGGGTATGTGCTTTTCGGCAAATTCCCGGGTGGTCTGGCACTTGCTACGGTTCTCGGTTGCGCTGGTTTCGCAGCGATAAACGGCTCTACCAGCGCTACTGCAGCTGCCATGGGCAAGGTCTGCATACCTGAAATGAAAAGGTACAAGTATGACAACTCTTTATCCACAGGTATAGTGGCTGCTGCTGGTACCCTGGGAATCATGATCCCTCCGAGCACGATTTTCATCGTCTATGGCATCCTGACCGAACAATCAATAGGCAAACTTTTTATATCAGGGGTATTTCCTGGCCTCATAATCGCAGCGCTATTAATGGTCACAGTGGCAATTTTATGCTGGCGCAACCCCAAGCTGGCTCCTGCTGCTGCTGCGTCAACTTTCAAAGAAAAAATGGAAGCATTGACCGGTATTATTGAAATGCTCGTGCTATTTTTCTTTGTGATATTAGGGCTTTTCTTCGGCTGGTTCAGCCCGACCCAGGCGGGAGCCGCGGGTGTCGCAGGCGCAATCTTGATAGGGCTTATTACGAAACAGCTGACATGGCAGGGTTTTCTTAACGCTCTCAAAGACACCGTTCGCATCACGGCAATGGTAATGGTCATCGTAGCCGGTGCAACCGTATTCGGTCATTTCATAGCTATTACCAGGATACCGATGGTACTATCAGGTTGGGTGGGGTCGCTCCCCTTACCACCAATGGGAATTATGGCTGTTATCATTGTAATTTATCTCATAGGCGGTTGCTTTATGGACTCACTGGCAATGATCACTCTTACCATCCCGATTTTTTATCCGGTTGTTTTGGCTCTAGGGGTGGACCCGATATGGTTTGGC
>CAYLRS010000213.1:0-3876 GCA_964385895.1 uncultured Dehalococcoidales bacterium | reverse complement strand
GCCCGGGACGACAGGTCGGCAAGCAGCAACTCGATGGAATCATTGCCGCTCTTCCTCCGTATTTCCTCCAGGGCGGCCTGACCCCTCCCCACATCACGGCACACCACGATCACATCAGCGCCGAGGTTAGCCAGGCCCAGGGCTATTTCCCTGCCTATGCCCGAGCTGGCGCCCGTAACCATGCAGACCCTTCCCTGCATATCCATTTTCACATCGGCACCATCAATCGACTTTAACCAGTTTATCCAGGCGTTCTATGGATTTTTCAATATAGGAATCATCCTTAATTTCGAGCTTTATAGCCCCGTTGGGGCATGTCTCTAAACAATTGCCGCAACCCAGACAACGGTCACCGATGACGGCATGCCCGTCAACCTGCGTGATGTTATCCACGAAGCATGCCCCCGAACTGCAGGTGGCACAGCCAAGGCATTTGTCCGTCACGCTGACTGTCACGCCGGGCATTCTCGTCACTTTGTTAGCGATGCCGGGTTCTATCTGTGGAATAAAGCGCCACAGGCAGCAGCACGGACAACAATTGCATATGGTGAGCAACTGGTCGCCAGGTTTGACACCCAGCCAGACCGTATCGAGTTTATTCCTGCCTATCAGATGAAAAAGACCTGCCCGGCGGCATTTTCTGACATGCTCATGTGCCTGCCCCCTGGTAACCAGACGGCCCAATTTGGGATTTATGCCCAGGACCGCTTTGCCCAGGAACAGGCATCCGAGATTCTGAGGATAATCTCTGCAATGTGAGCTTTCACGGCAGATGCAGAAATTCATGATCCAGTGATAATTTGCCTTGTCGATAAAATAATGTACGACCTTGGAGGGTAAAACCATCTGCCGGGTTTGATCCACATCCTTGCCGACCGCTACCACCCTGTCCCTGGGGAGATACATGATGTCGTCGCCGTCGAATAACCACTTATCCAGTATTTTCCCGATGCCGCGAATCCTGGTGAGACGGGCAAGCAAGAAACGCTGAGGAAAGCCTAACTCAATTAATTTTACTAACCAGACCGGTTGAGCCATTTCTAATATTCCTGGGATCCTGATTTAGCGGCTTTAACAGGTATCAATGAAATTGAAACTATTTTCTAATATTGTACCTTCACCCGTTGCGGCGAGCAATTATATGCTGTGCATTCATATTGGTCACAGAACAATCAATTTACAGCCATATAAATAAACTTTTTATTACATATTACGTTTATATATAATAGACGCCAGGTAAATTCGAGGAAACCTGGTGTTAAACGAAGAACATATTGTACAGAAGGCTATAAATGGCGATCGTGAAGCATTTACCAGGCTCTACGATATGCACTTTGACCGCATATACCGCTACATATATGTCAGGGTGTATAGCCAGGCAGAAGCCGAAGATTTAACGCAGGACGTGTTTATTAAAGCATACGGGGCAATAAAATCATACAAATGGCGTGACCTGCCTTTTCCCGCCTGGTTGTTTAAAATCGCACATAACAGGATAATCGACCATGTAAGAAAGACTTCCAAAGAGAAGAAGGCCAGCCTGGATGAAGCCGGCGCCATCAGCTCCGGCGATCCTGTGCAAATGACGGAGCAAAACTTCGAGGTCTTCCAGTTGAAACAGGCGCTGCAAAGGTTACCCGATGCCCAGCGTGAAGTAGCCACTCTGCGCTTTATATCGGAGCTCTCTATCACTGAAGTGGCGGTAGCGCTGGGCAAAAGCGAGGGCACTGTTAAAGCCCTGCAGTTCAATGCCGTTGCGTCGCTTAGAAAACTGCTTTACGGTAAGATCGATGCCTAAGATAGAAGAAGTATTCAACGACTGTTTTGACCGCTTGCTTTCGGGCGAAAGCCTGGAAAGCTGTCTCGGCCGCTATCCGGAACATGCTGCCGAGCTACATTCCATGCTCAGCGTAGCATTTGACGTCAGGCGCAGGGCCTACCCTATCCAGCCCAGGCCCGAGTTCAAATACTGGGCTCGCGTGCGGTTGGCAGGCGTGCAGGACTACGTAAGCAGGCAGCCCGTTAAAATAAAGCCGAGCATTTTCAGCTGGCAGCGCAGATGGGCGGTCGCCCTGGCTGCCATCCTCGTCTTTGTCCTGGCATCGGGCGGCACCGCCGCCGCCTCTTCTCAAGCCATGCCGGACCAGCCTCTTTACGTGGTCAAGCTGGCGGTGGAACAAACCCGGGTAGCCCTGACCTTCTCGGATATCGATAACGCAGAGCTGCATGCACAGCTTGCCGAGAAGCGGGCTGAGGAAATTGCTATCATGGCCAATCAGGGTAAAACAGATAAAATCACCTCCACCATTGCACGCATGAACTACCAGCTTGAGCAGACGGAGCTCTCCCTGCAGAAATACAATACGGGCAACACCGGGGCCGCCGGTTCCGCATCTACAACTGCTGTGCCGCCGGCATCAACTACAACTTCCCCGGTGAAACCTTATACCCCGCCGGCCGAATCACAAACTCCCGGCCAGACAACCACACCATCCGGCGTGGACGCGGCGCGCGTTACAACCAATGTGAACAGGGCGAAAACGGCCATCAATGCCAGCACCACCAAGAGCCTGGCTATCCTGGAGAACGCCCTGGACAAAGCGCCCGATTCAGCGAAACCTACCCTTAACGAATTGATCGAGCGGACGAAGAGAGCCAATGAGAGTTTCAAGGTACATCCCCTCAGGTGACCGCCTGCCTGTTTCACCGCCTTCCGGCACCATGAGGATAACTCCACCGGTCAGCGGCAGCACAACAGATACTAATAAAAGCGATTCAATAAAGTAATATATATCCGGCAAAATATTTTTTATTCACAGGAGACTGAAATGAGATTTTTAGCAAAACCCGTAATCGTGGCTTGTCTAGTTCTTATCCTTGTCACCTCGTTTGCCTGTTCTTCTGCCAAGGCGCCTTCCGCGACATCGCCTGCGCCGCCTCCAGCGCCGCATACGGCAGGGGAGGAACGGCAAGCGAGCAAAGGATTTGCTGCAGATAGCGCAAATTCATCAGAAGGGGGTACCGCGGACGCGGTCGACCGTAAGATAGTAAAAACCGGGTCGCTAACCCTGGAAGTCAAGGACATAAGCAAAACTCAAGATGAGATAGCTGCGCTGGCAGGCCAGCTAAACGGCTATGTGGTGTCGTCCAACCAGCGGGCGGAAGATGACGAGGACCCCAGCGGGTTTATTTCCATCAGGGTGCCCGCCGAAAAGTTTGACGTAGCATTGGCAAAGCTAAAGCCGATGGCCGTGAAAGTCCTCTACCAGACCACCAACAGCCAGGATGTGACCGAGCAATATACGGATCTCAAGGCACAGCTTCATAACCTCGAAGCTACCGAAGCGCAGTATTTAGAGTTGCTTAAGAAGGCCGACAACGTCAAAGACATACTCGAAGTGCAGCGCGAGCTCTCCAACGTCAGGGGCAATATCGAGAGGGTAAAGGGACGCATCCAGTACCTCGAGCGCACTTCAGATACGTCGTTAATAGAGGTATCCCTTAAGAAGACCAGGCCCATCGGCGAAAGCACCTGGGACGTTCCCGGCATTTTCAAGGCGGCAGTCGACGGCCTTATCGCATTCGGCAAGGTGCTGGCAGGCATAGCAATCTGGATACTCGTATTCGCCCCCGTATGGATAATCATCCTGGTTATTATTTTCCTCGTCAGGCGCAGGAAGAAGGCTAAGACCCTGGCCCAGAAGTAACAAACAGTGCAAATCAGCTATAATAAAGGGCAGCTATTAATATGCTGCTCTTTATTTTTATGAACAGTCATCCTAAAAAAATCTGGGGATTCCTGTGGAAACCAGCATGAAACCCATAGAGTGGCTGGGCGACCGGTTAATAATACTTGATCAATCTCAATTGCCCGCA
>CAYLRS010000212.1:0-3898 GCA_964385895.1 uncultured Dehalococcoidales bacterium | reverse complement strand
CCCGCCGCTGCTGGAGTACTGGGTGCCGGGTGTGGAGACCGCCGGTGTGCATGAATTGCTGGGCAACGCCCTGGTGATGCAGGGAGAGAAGGAAAGGGAAACCGACCTGCGCGGCGAGCCTTTAGCCGGTGAGGATTCCAGTACTGGAGGGTCGCAGAGCGATGTATGACAAGGGGAAGATAATCGGCGGGCTGGCCGTTTTTCTCTGCCTGGCCACTTTCCCTGTGTGGTACCTTGCCGCCAGCGGCAAGGCTGATTACCGTCCCGACCCGGTGCTTCCCGCCAGCGAAAATAAATGCGTGGAGTCGACGCAGTACATGAGGGAATACCATATGCAATTGCTGCAGCAATGGAGGTATTCGGCCGTGCGCGATGGGGTCAGTACCTACGTTGCAAGCGATAACACGACGTATAATATCAGCCTGACCGGCACATGCCTTAAGTGCCATTCCAATAAAACTGAGTTCTGCGACCGCTGCCACAACTATACCGGCGTGGCTCCCAATTGCTGGAACTGCCATAATATACCCCCACAGCCAAATATATCATTGCGAGGAACACAGTGACGAAGCAATCCCTTGAGATCACCACGTCGGCTTCGCCTCCTCGTGATGACATATCAACTAACCATGTCATTGCGAGGAACGAAGTGACGAAGCAATCTCATGACCGAGGGAACCACACATGAACATCGACCGTCGTAAATTCCTCCAGATCGCCACCCTTTCCCTTCTGGCCCTCGCAGCCAAACCCGCCTTTGACCTGCTGGCCAGGCCTGCTATAGCCAGGGCCCTGGGCATGAGCCCTGAAAGCAGGAAAAGGCTGGCCATGGTCGTTGACCTGAAGGCCTGCACGGCCGATACCGGTTGTACGGACTGCATCGCCGCCTGCCACAAAGTGCACAACGTTCCCGACATCGGCAGCAGAAAGGAAGAGATCAAGTGGATCCGGGAGGCGTCCTATGATCAGGCCTTCCCTGAGCAGGAAAACAAGTTCGTTAAGGAGGCCATACGCGATAGAAACGTGCTCCTGCTTTGCAACCACTGTGACAACCCGCCCTGCGTGAGGGTCTGTCCCACGCAGGCAACCTGGAGGCGGGAAGACGGCATCGTTATGATGGACTACCACCGCTGCATCGGCTGCCGCTACTGCATGGCGGCCTGCCCCTACGGCTCGCGCAGCTTCAACTGGAGGGACCCCAGGCCTTATATCAAGGACATAGATCTGAATTATCCGGAGCGCACCAGGGGTGTGGTAGAAAAATGCAATTTCTGTGATGAGAGGCTGGCCGAAGGCAAACCTCCCGCCTGCGTCGAAGCCTGCAAGAGCGGCGCGCTGACTTTCGGCGAGATGATGCCCGGCACCGACGTGTACGGGCTTGTCTCAACCAATTATGCCGTGCGCCGCAAGCCTGAGCAGGGCACGCAGCCGCAGGTATATTATCTCGTGTAGATAAGCAATGATAGAAGGTATATTTAAAGGCGGCAGGAAGTACTGGCTACTCATAAGCGGATTGCTCGTCATCATGACGGCCGGCTTCATCGCCTACCTCAGGCAGTGGGATCAAGGCTTGACCATCACCGGGCTGAGCCGGGATGTTTCCTGGGGACTTTACATCGCCAACTTCACCTTCTTCGTGGGCGTCGCGGCCTCTGCTGTGATGCTGATTATCCCTTATTACCTGCACAACGAGAAAGAGTTCAGGAAGATAATAATCCTGGGCGAGTTCCTTGCCGTGGCTGCCGTCATAGTGAGCATAACCTTCGTAGTGGTTGACCTCGGCCAGCCGGCGCGGGTCTTCAACATGCTCCTCTATCCCAGTCCCAACTCCATCCTCTTCTGGGACCTGATAGTGCTCACCGTTTATTTGCTACTGAATATCATCGTGGGCTGGGTTACGCTCGACGCCGAATATAAAGAGATCGAGCCGCCGAAATGGACCAAGCCGCTTATTATCATCTCCATCCCCTGGGCCATCAGCATCCACACGGTTACCGCCTTCATCTATGCCGGGCTCGGCGCGCGCCCCTTCTGGATGACCGCCCTGCTGGCGCCGCGATTCCTCGCATCGGCCTTCGCATCCGGCCCTGCCCTTCTCATACTGCTCGCACTGCTCATGAAGAAGTGGGGTGGCTTTGACCCGGTCAACCAGTCAATCGATAAGGTGGCTAAGATCGTGGCCTATGCCATCATCGCGACGGTGTTTTTCCTGCTGCTGGAGATATTCACCGTGTTCTATAGCCAGGTGCCGGATGCCATGAGCCACTTCCAGTATTTGCTCTTCGGTTTGGACGGTTACTACAGCCTTGTCCCCTGGATGTGGACCTCGATTATATTAGCCTGTGCATCCATAGTTTTGCTGGTTATTCCCAGGACCCGCACTAACCAGAATATCCTTGCCATCGCCTGCGCGGCTGTCTTTGTTTCCATCTGGATAGACAAGGGCCTCGGCTTAATAGTCCCCGGCTTCATCCCCACTCCCACCGGTGAAATATTTGAATATATGCCTACCTTACTGGAATCGCTTATTGTATTGGGAGTATGGGCCATGGGTGCCCTGATATTGACCCTACTTTATAAGGTAGTACTATCAGTCAGGCATGGGATAACTGATTGACGAATCACACTTTCTACTGCCCTGATAGACCTCTTTGGCAATACTTCAGATAAAGTATTTTAAAATACAAGGAGATATACAATATTAATTGACAACTTAAGTAATTTGAGTTTCTACTACTTAGATATTTTTAATACATCGTCACTTTCCCTTGACTGCACGAAATGATGGATTGTTTAATTCAAGTTGTATGTTCACGTAAACATACCGATGTTGCCGTGGTGGGGTTAAAATTCGGATACTCGCTTTGTAGCTATATATGACAAATGCCTTGACAAAAAAGAGGCCTCGACCAAGGCCTCTTTTTTAAGTTATTTTTGTATTGTAACTAAAGCTTCTTCATTATTCGTTCCTTCTAATATTGTTCCTCCGAAGCATTCTATCCTAGTTATGAAATCTTATTTATTATTTTTGCCCTGTTCCTTTGCCCTTGCCCCTTTCCTGGTTCTTATTCATTTCCTGCTCTTGGTTTTGCTCGTTACTACCGTTCATTTCCTGATTATTATTTTGCTCTAGGTTTTGTTCGGAGTTTACACTCATTTCCCTGTGTTTATTTTTCTCCAGATTCCCCTTGCCATCTTTTTTACCCGCATTTTTACTTGCTTGTGAATTGGGATTGAACGGTTTTTGCAGGCCTGGCGCTTTATCGATACCTTTGCCTGGAACACCACTAAGCTTGAGAACCTCCGCCTTAGTCAACCATGATTTGATGATATTGGTGGAAACCTCTACTTCTCCACTGCTGCCGATAACAGGCTTACCATTTGGATCCTCACCAGTGACTGTAGCAGTATTTTTAATAGTGCCAGCCAGCAAATCGCTAAAGACGACTTTATAAGTAGCCACGGCGGTTATATTCTCGCCCGGGGCAAGGCTGGTAACGGTAACATTACCGCTAATCAGTGGAATATTACCAAGTTTATCATCGTTCAATGAAATATTCTTTATTCCCACCACATCATTATTGATAACGTTATAGGTATAAGTAATCACATCACCAAGCTTGGCAACATTTTTATCAGCTTCCTTGGTAACCTGTAGAGAGATCTTATAAGGGTTTAGTGCAACACTTTCGGTGGCAGTTGCTGTAATATTTTCACTGCTGGTCAAGGTAGCAATATTTACCAGTTCAGTAGCATTGTCAGAGTAGTCAATCGGGGAAATGGTATATAAATGAGTAGCTGTGATATTGGCACCTGTTAGTAATTGGTCAGGAATATCTATCTCGCCTATTTTATTATCTACCAGTTTAAGCCCGGTTAGATTGTCACTTGTATTATT
>CAYLRS010000211.1:0-3907 GCA_964385895.1 uncultured Dehalococcoidales bacterium | reverse complement strand
GGCTCATTATTTGCGGCGTCAATGATATTTCGGGGACAAGGCATAAACCTTTTTTACCTCGTCTTATCGTTTCATCCAGGGCGCGTAAATATATTTCAGTTTTACCACTTCCCGTAACACCGTACAATATGAACACGTTGGACTGACTGCTATCTTTTTCAGCATTAATGGCTTGCTTAATAATATCCCAGGTATTTTGTTGATCAAGTGTGAAGGAAATAGGTAATTCAAGCGCAAATTCGCGCGACTGCATAGGGTTACGCTGCACTTCTACCTTTACCTCATCCACGATCCCCTTTTTAATTAACGCTTTGATTACATTGCGATCGCAGCAGACCTGTCCTCTTATATTCGATTCCGCTAGAAATCCATGATTGCTTAGCAACAGTTCCAGTACATCAGCCTGCTTTATCGCGTTTTTCCTTCTCATGTCAGCGATCATCTTTTGAACAGTCTCTTCATGGCATTCCAGTTTCAAATAATTTACAAACTTGGGTTTGACTTTTTCGCTTTCCAGCAGAGAATTCTTTTTCAAAATATTTCTGCTTACCAACTCCCGTACAATGGCCGAGGTCTTTCTCTTCCCGAATTTGTCTTCGAGTTCTTTTAGGGGGATCCCGCGATTCTTTTCTTTTACATACTGGATGAATTGTTTAATACTTGCATCTGCGCAGGTCAAATCAGCAGCTACGTCAGATAATTCAATGGTTGTAATAACGCGTTGTTCAAAACCGGGAGGTAGTAATAGTGCTATGGCGTCGAACAGCGAAGATAAATAATAATCTGCTATCCACAAAGCAAGCAGAATCCGTTCCGGTGATATTATAGGTTGGGGTATGATGAGGCCGGCTATTTCTCTGGTTTCGGGTACCGATGGAGTATCGCTAAGCTTTACTACAACGCCTTGCAGAATTTTTGATCCGAACGGCACCCAAACCGCATGCCCTATCTCAATATTCAGCGAAGATGGTATCGAATATGAAAAACTATGTAGATGGCCGCCAGGCGCGTTGACAGCCACCTCAGCATATTTCATTCAATCTATTTAGATTCAGTTCCGGAATCGGCTGCCTCAGCCGTATCGATTATCTCCTCGGATTCGACAGTCCCGGTTTTCTCCACCAGCCTTTCACGCCTTTCCTTAAGCCTTGCCTCTTTTGTGCTCAGCCGCCTTATGTAGTACAGCTTGCTGCGGCGCACTTTGCCGTGCCGGAGTACTTCAACCTTCTCCAGCAAGGGAGATGCAAGCGGGAAGGTATGCTCAACTCCCACTCCATACGTTACTCTACGAACGGTGAAATTACCACCGCCGGTATTCCTGGTTACTTTAATAACCAGGCCCGGAAAAATCTGGAGCCTTTCCCTGTTTGCCTCCTTGACTTTGAAGCTAACTCTGACATTATCACCGGGGCTCAACTTGGGAATATTTGGATTAGCTTTGGTTTTATTTATTGATTTAATGTCCATTTTATATCCCTTTCTTGCGAATTTAGTTTAGATACTATTCTAAGATGTACTCAGTGATTGCAGGATCTGATAATCAACCTCGCTAAGCTCAGCTTTCTCCAGGAGATCAGGTCTTCTTTTTGCCGTTCTAATTACGCTTTGGTTCCTCCGCCAAGAGGATATCTCTTTGTGATTTCCGGATAGAAGAACCGCAGGAACCTTCCACCCTCGGTATTCAGGAGGCCTGGTGTACTGCGGATACTCAAGTAGCCCCCCAATATGCGACTCCTCGACCAGAGATATATCTGATCCGATGGCACCTGGCAACAACCTGACCACACAGTCAATGATCACCATAGCCGCGGATTCACCGCCGCTCAACAGGTAATCACCTATACTTATCTGCTCAGTCACCAAATGTTCAGCCACCCTCTCATCAACGCCCTCGTAATGACCGCAAATTAGTACCATTACCTGTTCCTGGGTCAAATGGCAGGCCATATCCTGGGTAAACAACTTGCCCTGAGGAGTGAGGAGCATCACGGGAATATTATCGATCCCAATATCGCTTTTAACAGCTTCAACTGCCTCAAAAATGGGTTCCGGCTTCATCACCATGCCTGCACCGCCACCGTAGGGATAATCATCGACTGTATGATGCTTATCGTGGCTGTATGCGCGTATATCATGTAATTTTATATCCACGATTCCCCGCTCACAAGCCCTGCCGATAATACTATGATTGAGATAACCGGTAAAAGCTTCCGGGAATAATGTCAATACGTCAATTCGATGCATATAAATTTATTCCACTAAAGTGCTATTCAGAAAAGCAAATAATTTTACCATACCACGGCTAAACCACCAAACCACCGGCCCCTGGCTTTAATACTCACCCAAATAAGCGCCCCCGTCAAACAATAACAATATATTGTGGTTACTGCCTGTAAATTATCTACTGGTTGTGTCTGCAGTAAAAATAAGGACATTCTAAAAGCCAGGAAACATAGAAAATGTTAAGGACTATCCCTGTAAAACTATTGACAAGTGGGTAAAAACATGTTAAAAATGGGACATAGTGGTAAAAAGTGGTAAAAAGGGGAGAAGAAATGAGCATAGTGTGTAAAAATGAAGATTTGGCAACTCAGGACCTCCTATCTTATCTTAAAGAAAATGACTTTAAAGGGCTTAAACTTAGCCTCCTTCTCTTCTGGACCAGGCATCCCCAGGCCAAATTCAACCTTGATTGCATAGCGCATGTGCTTGATACAACGCGCCATCATTTGCACGGGATACTCGGTGAATTGATAGATAAAGGAATGATTCGGGAGCAGTATTGCCCCAGCGGCATAGCCCATTATTCCCTGAACCATGAGCACGCGATAAACGAATATATATTAGAGCTGTCAAAGCTGGACTGGGGCATTATTAAAAACCTTGAAGGAGAGCTAGAAAGCGAAGCGGTCCCGGTATAAATACACCCTAGCGGATTAAGTAATTATGTTTTCTGGTGAATACGAATACAAGGTAGACAACAAGGGCCGGTTGCCCCTCCCCCCCAGGTTCCGCAAAGAAATTGATGATGGCCTGGTGCTGACGATGGTGGCGGATAACTGCATCACCGCCTACGCCAAGAATGACTGGGCAAAAATGACCGCCAGCCAGGCTCCAACAGGTTTCCTGATGTCAGATAAACAGAGGAAGGTTAACCGGCTAATTTTCAGCAACGCCAATGAGGTGACAATTGATAACCAGGGCAGGATCGCCCTGCCCTCTACGTTGCGTTCGCGATGTGCCATCAGTGACAGCGCCATAATAGCCGGAATTAATACTTACTTCGAGATCTGGAATCCTGAGCAATGGAAAAAAGAACGGCCCTCTGCAGATGAAGCCCGTCAGTACATGGACACGCTGGAGGAGAGAAAATGAGCTTGACATTAGATAGGCAGATTCACATTCCCGTACTGGTGGAAGAGGTCGTTGAGGCACTCAATGTTACACCGGGCAGCAGGTACGTTGACTGCACTCTGGGCGGTGGCGGGCATGCCAGTGCAATACTCCAGAGATGTCAACCGTCAGGCGAACTTTTAGGCATAGATTCAGACCCGGAAGCTATCAAGTTGGCTCAGCACAATTTATATGATTACTTTGAAAGCACCATTCTGATTAATGCTAACTTCTCTAATTTGGAGCAGATTTGCACCGAAACAGGTTTCGCACCGGTTGATGGCGTCCTCTTCGATTTAGGCCTTTCATCTTTGCAGCTCGGCACAGCAGAGCGGGGTTTCAGTTTCCAGCGCAACGGTCCGCTGGACATGCGGTTCAATCCTGATGAAAAACTCACGGCCGCTGATATAGTTAATAAACTGCCTGAAACAAAACTGGCGCAACTCATACGGATATACGGCGAGGAAACATTTGCTGAAAGGATCGCCGCGAATATTGTACAAAACAGGCCGAT
>CAYLRS010000210.1:0-3914 GCA_964385895.1 uncultured Dehalococcoidales bacterium | reverse complement strand
CATTGAATTCCTGGTGACAAGTGTCGGCCCGTCCATTTCGTCCGCATTGCCCGGGCTGGGATCTCAATCGATTTCCAGCATAATGCTTATTATGTTCGGGCTGGTAATAATATTGTTCCTGATATTTGAACCACGGGGGCTTTATCACAGGTGGGAGCTGCTGAAAGCATCCATCCGGTTCTGGCCGCTCACCTACTAGATAATTGGATTTTAATATTGTGCAGACTTAAGATAAGTTAAGGTCATGTTAAAAGTAAATAACATCGAAGTAGTTTACAGTAATGTGATTCTGGCCCTACGTGGAGTTTCGCTCAATATCGAAGAAGGCAAGATAGCCACGGTGGTGGGCGCCAATGGGGCAGGTAAAAGCACGACTCTAAAAGCGATATCCGGGCTCTTAAGGACGGAGCTGGGCGAAGTTACGCACGGCAACATAGAGTTCAAAGGCGAACAGATACACAAAAAGTCCCCGCAGGAAATAGCAGGAATGGGTATAATTCAAATCCAGGAAGGTCGCCGTCTGTTTTCACACCTGTCCGCTGAAGAGAACCTTAAACTGGGCGGCTACCTTCGTAACAATGTTACCATCAGAAGGCAACTTGAGCTGGTATATCACCACTTTCCAAGGTTAAACGACTTAAAAAACAATACCAGCGGATATCTTTCCGGCGGCGAGCAGCAGATGCTCGTCATAGGCCGAGGCTTGATGTCCCAGCCCAGGATAATGCTCATCGACGAGGCCTCTTTAGGCCTGTCCCCTTTGATGTCGCAATCCCTGTTCGCTGCTATCGTAAACATTAACAGGGAAGAGAAAATAGCCATGCTGGTGGTTGAACAGAACGTGCTTTCGGCATTGAAGATAGCCGATTACGGGTATGTCATGGAAAACGGTAGGGTGGTGCTGGATGGCCCTACAGTCAAGCTGCGGGATAACCCGGACATCAAGGAGTTCTACCTTGGGCTTAGCAGGAAGGACGAGAAAAAGAGCTACCGCTTGGTAAAACATTACAGGAGACGCAAGCGGTGGCTCGGATAGCAATATCGGGTTAAACATGCAAAAATAGTAGGCATGCGCAAAGGAGGTGATAGGTTAATCAATTTCTACGTGCCTGACGGGAAAAAATAAGTTGAAACCGGGAGGTAAAATGAGGAAAAATTTAATAATGACGTTCAGCCTTTTGATGGCACTGACAATGGTAACCGCACTTGTAGCAGGCTGCACCGGGCAGGCCGCACAACCGACGGGCAAGACCACCTACCGCGTTGCCGTCTTTGGCGACGCCACTGGTATCTATGCAGATCAAATAGGTCCCCAGCTTAACGCCTTTCTTGATTTCGGTATATGGGCCAATGAGAACAACTACGTTCCGGGTGTGACCCTTGATTTCCGGACGTATGACCACGGCGCCGATAACTCCAGGGCTATTGCTGCATTCAAGGAGGCCGCATCGGGAACACCGAAACCGGTTATGGTCAACGACGGATATGCCAGTACGTTCGCCCTGCTTTATAAACCGCTAATGGAGCAATCCAAGATACCAGGCTACGGTACTTCCGCACTGAGGTCAACCTGTATACCGGTAAGCTGGTATTTCGCAGTCCTCCCAAGTCCGGAAAATCTAATCGGCGCTTATACCGACTGGATAGCGGAAAACTGGAAGAAGGACAGCAAGTACGAATGGGTCAGGAACCACTGGCAGGATAGGGCGCCCAGGATGGCATTTATAGCCTGGGATTCGGCTCTGGGAAGAGCCTGTGAAAGCCCTGAGGTATTCGCCTATATGAAGTCAAAAGGCGTGGAGTACGTTGGCGCCGAGTATTTTCCGCTGGCGGCTGTTGATCCCACGCCTCAGCTAACAAGACTGAAGGATAAGTTTGATTTCGCCTATGTTGCCATGTTCCCGCAGCACTATGTAATGATCCTTCAGGGCGCCGACCGCCTCGGCATGGCCGGCAAGTACATGGCCGCAGTTCCCAATTACTTTGACCCGTACTTCTTAGTTGACAAAGTCGGCAAGCTGGCGGATAACACCCTGTGCTTCAACCTCTTTGAGATGGAATTCGCCAAGCTGCCGCCGTATATCCAGAAGGCACAGCTTGACCGGCAGTATCCCAAGGATTTCTTTGTGTACAGGGGTGGCTGGATCATCGGTGACCTTTTTGCCCAGACCATAAGGGAAACCATCGCGAAATATGGTATCGATAAGGTGAGCGGTGAAAACTGCTATGCCACGATAAACGCCGGCCTGGTTAAAGACTATAAACCGCTGGCATGTACCGAAACACTTTCTTTCGCCAACAACGATAAGCAGGTCAAGGTCCTGGGCCTGAACAGCACGAACGTAGGTATGATCCAGAATGGCAAGTGGGTGCTTATCGAATCCAGCCGCAATATGCCCAGGCTATTCCCGGGCGAACCCGATGTACCAACGCAGTTCCTGAAATAAATAGAAGAACAATCCTCTTTAGTGTAATAAAAGAGGGGCCGAATGGCCCCTCTTTATTTTATACGCTGTAATCAGAGATCCCTGATTAACTTGCACATTAGGTATTCCTGATTACTTCTTCGACCGCGCCACGGAGCGTGCCATCCTGTCCAGCTTGAAGATGGTCGTGAACTCCATGTTCTTGCTGATCCAGAGTCTCTTCATGATAACTGAATCGGTGATGGCTCCCCGGTAAGCCAGGCCGTCGGCGAGTGTCTTGGGATTCTTGGATACAAGGACAAAGTCCGGCTTGACGAGCTTCTTCTCTTCAAGCTTGATATCGCCGTCATTGATCAGGATGGCGAAGTGGCCGCCGATGGTTTTAACCTGGATGTCCCGTTTCCAGCCGGCTATATCCTTGCGGGCACGTTCGGTCACGTTCATCAGCCTGATGATCGATTTCATCTCTTTGAGCGCTTTATTATATGCTTCCGTCTCCTTTGCAGTGGCTTTAGGAAGTGTTGGCTCGACCGGGGCTTCCCAGTTGATCTGCGATGAAAGCAGGCCCTTCCTGGCTACCTGGGCCCTGGTGAGCTCGGAAGTCGGGATGCAGAAAATATCACTGATCTCGCCTACACGGTCGTCCCTGAAGACGACTTTTACCTGGGTCCCCTTCTTGATAATGCCCGGTGTAAGTATTCCGGTAGTAGTATAGACATTCACGCTCAGTGCTGTATCAGCACCTTTGAGTACGACGCGCCCCCTGCCGTAAGGGGCCATCTTCAAGAACAGCGAATTGGCAAAGTAGGTGATCGGAGGTGTGCTTAGCATCACGCCCACCTGGTCGACTTCAACCAGTTTCGTAGGCGCAAAGTCACAGTCCGGGCAGTGCGTCAGGAACGGCGGGCACCTTACTATGCCACACTTGGTGCACTTGCAGCCGAGTATCTTCCTATCGTCCCTGAGTGCCAGGAAAAACTGCGAAAACTCACCTTTGGTCCTCTGGTAGAAGGTGTACATAACATCGTTGGCGACCAGGAACTTTTTACCGTCTATGATTACTATTTGGGAGCCAACATCAGGTATATATTCGGCGGGAATCAGTTTCTCTTTCTTCTTGGCCATTTTATCTATCTCCTTTCCTCGCTTAATCGTGCTCTAGAATGGCGACGGCTGTGTACTGGGCTATGGTGCTGCCCGTTCCGTGCACCAGTGCGGTCTTCTTCTTGCGCTTGATCAGTTCGTTGCGTGCTGACCAGGCCGACATTATATTGCTGGCGCCGACGGCGTGACCCGAGTAAATCAGGCCACCGCAGGGGTTGACAATATATTTTCCGCCTTTAAGCATGAGGCCATCTTCGATAAGTGAGTCCGCCCTGCCCAGCGGAACTAGCCCGAACTCGGCCATGCTGATCTCTAGCTGGTGGATAAACGCATCATGCAGTTCGACGATATTAATCGACTTCTTGGGATCTTTTATACCTGCCA
>CAYLRS010000209.1:0-3936 GCA_964385895.1 uncultured Dehalococcoidales bacterium | reverse complement strand
ACAGCCTGTACCAGCGCTTCCCAGAGTTCTTGCATATTGTATCAGTATGATTATTTCACAGTAACGGTATAATCCTCCAATTTCGGGCAGCCAGGCTCCTTGCAGTTACCTCCTTTGAGTGGATTAAATAATGACCTGCCGTACTCCGCTGTTCCGTACGTCGCAATTACCTTCTGGACTTCATCAGACATGAGCCAGTTTATGAAGTTATTGGCTGCAGGCAGCATTTTAGCGGTCGTGATTTTATCGGGGTTGATGGCCATTACTGCATAGACATTCAGAAAAAGTTGACCTTTCTCAACCAGCGGTACAAGGGTTATTTTGCCTTTGTAGGCCAGTGATGTGGATATATCTGCCAGAATATAAGCCCCCAGTTCGCTTGCCATAAGCAGGCACGGCCCCATGCCCTTGCCGGCCTCTATATACCACGGTCCGGACTTCTCGATATCCTCGTATTTATACCCGGTGGCCTGCCAGATAAGCTTCTCCTTGGAGTGAGTACCCGAGTTATCCCCGCGTGAGACGAATTTGACTTTGCCCGGATCCTGCATGCCCGCTTTATAAATTTTTTTAAAGGCTTCTTCCGGCGTCAGTCCCTTTATACCGGCAGGATCGCTTTCAGGGCCGAGTATTATGAAATAATTGTAGGCAAAATACCTCCTGTTGATGCCATACCCATCCGCGATGAACTTATTCTCCGCTTCCGGGTCATGAACTACCAGGGCATCCACATCACCTCGCCTGCCGTATTCAAGCGCTATACCGGTGCCCGCATAGACTATATCCATCTCAACGTCATACTTCTTTTCAAATAGCGGCTCCAGGTAGCTCCAGAGTCCGGTATCATAGAGGCTGGTGGTGGTTGCGATTTTGAACCGTTGAACTGGCGCTCGTACCGGGAAAGCCTTAGTTTGAGAAATATTGTCACTCGATACCTGGGGTTTAGCGGACGGAGTCTGTGGAGCATTGGGGGAACAGCCGAGAAATATACCGGATACTAATACCAATATTATGCAGGAAATTACCGCGAATAATTTAAGATTCTTCATCTGAAATCTCCTATCTTCAAAAATGCCGAAGAACAATTCAACTATTTAATGATAGACGCAAGCGCTGTCATTCGAAGGCAAAAATTTACGTGGAATTAATGTACTGGAAATAAGGTGGGGATAAATTGCGGGTAGATTGTGCCCCATTTATTAAGGAATTGCAGTTTAGTAATTGCAGAATAAGTAGATAAACGCAGAGACCTTGAAATTCCATTGTACCCTCCTTTCCAAACTTGGGAGGCGCAGGCGTTTCCATCTGCACCCTCGAGGTTTTTCAACCTTCCGGTTGGATACCATGCACTGACTGTTTAGGTATCCAACTCGAAGAGCCTTTGTTATTCTATCGGAAAATATACTATCATACCATTCTCTAAATAGCCACTGGTGTCCTATGATGATCGCCTGGCTTAAATACGCGGACCCACCAGCACTTCAAATTAAGTCAGTTTTCATATAACATATAGACGTATTCAGTCGAAGGAGGTTTGCCATGAACCTGAGCGGAGGTACGGTTGCTCTCATCGTAATTCTCATTATCCTGGCCCTTGCCGTTGTCGGATTCGGCGGCTATCAATACGGAAACGATACCGGTTATAAGGCTGGCTATGCCAGGGGCAACGCCGATGGTAACGCCAAAGGTACGCAGGATGGATACAATAAAGGTCACGCTGATGGTTACCAGCAGGGCAAGCAGGATGGTGAGACGGATGGCTACAATAAGGGCTTTGCCGAAGGGAAGGCACAGGGTCTGCAGCAAGGTCAGCAACAGGGTCAGCAACAGGGTGAGCAGATAGGCTATACCAATGGCTACAACGACGGATGGAAGAAGGGATGGCCTTATGGCTGGCAGCAGGGATGGTGGCAGGGTTGTACCAATTGCTGGCAGCATGCCGGTCCGCTAGTCACAGGCGTAACGCAGACCCAGTACTCCGGTGGACCTTCCCAGGCATGGCAACCAACAGCGCCCACGCCACCGCCACCGCAAAGATAATAAATGCTCAAATAATTTGAAGGGAGGTTGAGCTATGAAGATCAACAGGGAGGATATTAGTGTCAGGCCATACCGTCCAAAAACGCTTTGACATTTTTACCAAGCACTATGTGGTTATATCCGCCCTCAAGAACACCGAAGCGCTTGCCGCCGCAATTCTTTACCGCGTATTGCTTAACTTCCTGCCCTATCGTTTTATAGTCCTCGGTAGTCAGCAGCCTGCCCCAGTCCTCGATATGCCGGTCGAACCCGGCAGATACCGCGATGATATCCGCTTGGTTCTGCTCAAGAAAGAGGCGAACATGGTCCACGAAGTCCTGCCTGTGGCTATCCTCCGGATGGAAATACACTACATCTGAGTTGCCCCGGAATATGTTTGCTGTGCCATCGCCATAGTGCAGGTCGAAGTCAAGTATCAGCGCTGTTCTGATTTGCTTTTGCTTTATCAGCCTGGTGATCGCTATGGCAATGTTATTGAAAAAGCAGAAGCCCCAACAGCTTTCTGGACTTGCGTGGTGGCCGGGCGGCCTTACCAGTCCAAAGGCTGGTTCTCCCTGTACAGCGAGTTCAGCCGCCTTGATGGCGCCACCGGCAGCGAGCAGCGCCATCTCATAGACAAATCCGTACCTCTGTACATAGCCTATCTGTAAGGCTGTATGACACAGGCTTATTTCATCCACATTTGCCGATTCGGGCTGTATTACCTCATATCCTTTTATCTCTTTCACGATCGCTTCCATGCGCCCGGGCGCAGCGGCGGGGTCGCTCTCATAGACCTCGGTATAACGCGGATGGTAAACCACTTTCATTTCAATCCTCCCTGTGATGATTGATATGGAAATCGTAAACTGATACAGCCTGAATTATACAGTACTGCTTGGTTTGCCATCGTTTTAATAGCAAATAGACAGCATAATATCCCGATGATAGTATTAAGGCAATAATACAACAATAATACAATAAGATTCACCACAGCCTTATCAACTTCGCGGTTTTGGCCAAACCAGGCGAACAAATTTGCGAAATTCCATTTAATCATGATAAGGTTGGGCTGATTACACTCAGCGGTCTTAACCCGGCGGCCGCGGCAATGGAGGCCGGTACCGAGGTAGCGAATAGAGCTATGTGTGGTATGATTGAAGTTTCCAGGCTTCGGCCTTTCAGCGAGCTTTTATAGAAATACATAAATGTACAACATCCTTCTAATCACCAATGAGATGGACAGGGTACGTGACTTTATTTCGAGTCTCAGTCGAGAGGGATTCTCATGCACTGCTTGTAAATACGCAGATGATGTGGTAGAGCAAGATGCCCACCAGATATTCAACCTGGTACTGATAGATATCTCTGCCATCTCACCACAAGGCGATTCAGCCTGGAGATGGTTCAGACAGCTCAAGCTGAGAAGACCTCTGCCGGTCATCGCCCTCATATCCGCTTCAACGCTGCACCTGGCTGTCTCGGAACAGGGCATAGATGATTTCATTATGAAGCCCTGGAACCTGGATGAGCTTGCATCAAGGATACGCAGGGAAGTTGCCAGGTCGTGCATTGTAGACGAGGATAAGATAACAAAAGTGGGTGACCTGATAATCGATCCTTCAAAATGCGAGGTGTACCTGGGCGGTCATTTACTGGCCCTAACCTTCAAAGAGTACGAGCTATTAAAACTGATGGCAACCAACAAGGGTAAGGTATTTACCCGTGATGCTTTGCTCAATGAGGTGTGGGGTTACGATTATTTTGGCGGGGACAGGACAGTTGACGTGCACATAAGAAGGCTCCGCAGCAAAATCGAAGACCCGGGCCACAGTTTCATCGAAACCGTACGTAACGTAGGCTACAAGTTCAAAGATACTGCCCCCGGCAGTTAAATTCCTGTGTAACACAAATTTA
>CAYLRS010000208.1:0-3966 GCA_964385895.1 uncultured Dehalococcoidales bacterium | reverse complement strand
AGCGGTATGCCGCTGACCATGACAAGGGCTTATGGAAACAGAACAATAAAATCGCACCACCCACCGGCAAAAAAGCGGCGGTTATCGGCTCCGGGCCTGCCGGCTTGACGGCAGCATTTTACCTTGCCAAGCTGGGCCATTCAGTAACCGTGTTTGAAGCATTGCCCAAAACCGGGGGCATGCTGCGGGTTGGCATACCTGCTTACAGGCTACCGTGGGACATACTCGATGCCGAGATCGATGAAGTAAAGAAAGCTGGCGTTGATATAAAGGTCAACCACCGCGTCGAATCTATTGATGATCTATTGCAGCAGGGCTTCGATGCCGTGTTAATCGGCATAGGTGACCATAAAGGCTCCAAGATGGGCGCCGAAGGGGAGGACCTGCCGGCAGTGCTCGACGGCGTTGATTTCCTGCGCGCAGTGGCCCTGGGGCAGGATTTCAAGATCGGCAAGAAAGTCGCCATCATCGGCGGTGGCAACTCAGCCATCGACTGTGCCCGGGTGGCGCTCCGCGTGGGCTCCAGGGAAGTGACCATCATCTACAGGCGCACACGGGCAGAGATGCCTGCCGCGGCGGAGGAAGTCGAAGCGGCGATTCATGAAGGAATACAGATTGTCTTCCTGGCTGCCCCCAATAAGATTACGCCAAAGGACGGCAGGCTGGCCCTCGAATGCATCAGGATGAAGCTCGGCGAACCCGACGCCAGCGGCAGGAGGAGCCCCGTACGTATCAACGGCAGCGAATACGTTACCGAGTATGATAACGTCATCGCCGGCATCGGCCAGGTATCTGCTATTCCGGCCAGGTTCGACGTAGCTATAAATCGCGGCAATATCAAGGTCAATGACAAGACTCTGGAAACCAGCCGTAAAGGCGTTTTTGCAGGCGGCGACATCGTCACAGGTCCCGCGTCAGTAATAGGCGCGATTGCTCAGGGCAGGCTGGCAGCATCGTCAATAGATAAATATCTCGGCGGGAAGGGCGTCATCGACGAAGCCCTTGCCCCCGTGGAAGAGCTTGAACCGTGGTTCGGCGAAGACCCTGGTTTCTCCGATAAACGCCAGCCTAAAATGACGGAGCTTGAACTGGAAAAACGCCCGGGCAATTTCAACGAGGTTGAATTCGGCTACACTGAACAGACAGCCGTCGAGGAAGCAAAACGGTGCTACAAGTGTGACTACCGGTTGAAGCTCTCTCACCCCATGAAACCACCTGTTAAAGTTAAGGCTGCGATTCCTGATGACCATGGTGAGCTTGTAACACGCATCACACGTTAGCTCAATCACTTGAAGTCAAATCTGCGAAAAGGAGAGGTTTGCATGTTCAAGATAGTGGCTAAGGAGAAGCTGACTCCTCTAATTCACTATTTGAGGGTTAAGGCGCCGGCCATCTCCCAAAAAGCAAAGGCAGGCCAGTTCGTTATCATCCGCGTGGATGAGGTCGGAGAAAGGATCCCGCTCACCCTGGCCGACTGGGACGCTAAAGAAGAAACGATTACCCTCGTAGCTATGGAAGTAGGCACATCCAGTAAAAAACTGGGGTTGCTTAAGGCGGGGGACAGCATAGCCAACCTCGTCGGCCCCCTGGGTTTGCCTTCAGATATCGAGAACTTCGGCACCGTGGTTTGCGTGGGAGGCGGAGTAGGTATCGCACCCATCTATCCTGTTGCCCGGGCCTTGAAACACGAAGGTAATAAAATAATATCGATTATCGGTGCGCGTAATAAAGATTTACTCTTCTGGGAAGACCGCATGAAGAGTGTGAGCGATGAATTGATAGTCACTACCGACGACGGCTCTTACGCGCGCAAGGGACTCGTTACGGAGCCGTTGAAAGAAGTACTGCAACGTGAAAAAATCGATCGCGTCGTCGCCATAGGTCCGGCAATCATGATGAAGTTTTGCTCACTCACAACTAAACCCTTCAATGTGCCGACTATTGTAAGCCTTAACTCCATTATGGTAGATGGAACCGGCATGTGTGGCTGTTGCCGGATTTCGGTGGGCGGAGTAACCAAATTTGCCTGCGTGGACGGACCTGACTTCGACGGCCACCAGGTAGACTGGAATATTGTATTTGACAGGCAAAAAGTTTACCTCGAAGAAGAAAAACAATCCCTGGAACGGTGGGAAGCTTGCCAGTGCGGTAAATCTTAAAGAGGGAGGCTGACGTTGGAAGAAAAACCTAAATCAAAACTTAATCTTAACAGGGTCGAAATGCCGCGTCAGGACCCTAAGGTAAGAGCACACAACTATAACGAAGTGGCACTCGGTTATACCGAGGAAATGGCCAAGCAGGAAGCCACCCGTTGCATACAGTGTCCCAAGCGCCCCTGTGTCGCCGGTTGCCCTGTTAACGTCGATATCCCGGAGTTCATTAAGGCCGTCCGCGAGGACAACATGGAAGAAGCCGTCAATATCCTCAAGAGCAAGAATGCCCTGCCCGGCATATGCGGCAGGGTCTGCCCGCAGGAAACCCAGTGCGAGCAGGTCTGTTCTCTGGGCAAGAAAGGCGCACCCATCGCCATCGGCCGCCTGGAGAGATACGTGGCCGACTGGGATCTCGGTCATAAAAAGCAGGCTGCTTCTACCGAACTGCCCAAACCCACCGGGAAAAAGATTGCGGTGATAGGCTCGGGCCCCGCGGGACTAACCTGCGCTGCCGACCTTGCCAGGCTGGGCCATAAGGTCACAGTATTTGAAGCCCTGCATACGGCCGGTGGCGTGCTTATGTATGGCATTCCCGAATTCAGGCTCCCCAAGAAAATAGTCCAGTCTGAAGTGGATTATATAAAATCACTGGGGGTTGACGTTCAGTTAGACTCGGTTATGGGCAAACTGGCGACTGTAGATGATCTCCTAGGGTCTGGTTATGATGCTATTTTCCTTGGCACGGGCGCAGGTCTCCCCATGTTCCTGGATATACCGGGTGAAAATCTCAACGGCGTTTACTCCGCAAACGAATTCCTCACCAGGGTCAACCTGATGAAGGCCTACCTGTTTCCTGAATATGATACACCCATTAAAATCGGTAAAAAGGTGGCCGTAATCGGCGGAGGCAACGTTGCTATGGATAGCGCGCGGTGTGCACTGAGGCTGGGCGCCGATCAAGTCTATATAGTTTACAGGAGATCCCATGCCGAGATGCCGGCCCGCCATGAGGAAGCCGAAAATGCCGAAGAGGAGGGCATTATATTCAAATTCCTCACCAACCCCAAGCAGATAATCGGCGATGACAAGGGTTGGGTCAAGGCTATGGAATGTAATGAGATGGAACTCGGCGAACCTGATGCCAGCGGCCGGCGGCGCCCCGTAGTTAAGGCGGGCAGCGAGTTCACCATGGACGTCGATATAGTGGTTGTTGCACTGGGAACTACGCCCAATCCCTTGATACCGTCCACAACTAAAGGACTTGATGTCACCAAACGCGGTACCGTTGTTGCGGACGAGCAATCGGGCAAGACTGTAAAAGACAGGGTATGGGCAGGCGGCGATGTGGTGACCGGCGCGGCAACAGTAATCAGTGCCATGGGAGCCGGGAAAAGAGCGGCGGCGGCAATCCATACTTACCTCATGGGTTCATAGCTGGCGAGTAATTTATTGACAGGCAAGACAGTTTTTGTATATTATAATAACAATTGAATATTGCGAAAGGCTGTGAACGGGAATAGTAGGTTTCGCAGCGAAGGCTACAGAGAGTCAGGTCAGGTGAGAGCTGACGCCGGAGCGGAAGTTGAATGGGCCCGGGAGCCGCAAACCGAAAGGATTTATATTCGAGTAGGCTTTGCCGCAGGGATAGCGTTATCAGGATCCAGGGTATCGCCTTCGGTTAGTGGCCGTACCTGAAAGAGATGGTCCCCCGATGGACTAATAAGGGTGGCACCGCGAAGCTAAGCCTCTCGCCCCTTAGGTGAGAGGCTTAATTATTTTATGGAGGTTATGCCAGATGGAAATTAAAATGTGG